>NZ_JBVAPG010000167.1:0-16852 GCF_055413685.1 Bradyrhizobium sp. LeoA1Lang
ACGGTTGTGGCCGGAGGGGTAACGGGCGACTTCGCCACGCGTCTTGGCCGGTGGCCACCGGCCAAGACGCTAAATCGCTTCCATCGCACAAATCATGCCCGTGCAGATACAAGGGGTTCTCTCCACGGGCGACGGTGCTCGTGGAGAGAACCCCTCACCCGAATGAGTCCGGTTCTGGCAGCGGAGCTGCCCTCTCCCACAAGGGGCGAGGGCACATCAACCGGCACCGCCGCATATAGCCCTCCTTGTAAGAGGCGAGGGCACAGCAATTGGCACTTCACGCCCGCGGCGCGCAGCGGACGTAGACCATGTTGCCGTAGCGGGTGGCGGCGTCCTTGTCGACGAAGCGGGTCACCATGACGCGGCCGTCGAAGGAGACGATCTCGCGGTCCTGCTCGCCGCCGGACGGCCCCGGCGGGCCGATATAGTTCTTGCCGCTCGGAGAGCCCTTCAGACGCAGCTCCTGCGGGGTGGCCTGATCTGCGAGATGCATGATCACGCCGCCGGACTGGCCGGCGCCGATCACGTAAGGCTGCTTGCACTGGTCGCGCGCCATCTTTTCGGTACGGGCGCGGTCCGTCGGATTCTGGTAGGAGGCCAGGCCCCAGCGGCCGACGATCTCGTCGGAGCGGATGGTGGCGGGCATTTCCGGCGCCACCCCCGGCTCAGGCGCGGGCTCCGGGTTGGATGACAGCGACGGCAGGTTGAAGCTGCTGCACGCGCCCAACAGAAGCGTCAGCGCTAAGACGGACGCGAGCCTCGCAACCGCGCGCGCGTCACCTGATCCGATCATCCGTATTCCCCCGAAATATCCTTGGGCCGCACCTTGGGCCGCACCCGTCCTGCAGCCAAGCGTAAAACGTAAGGCAGAGCAATGACGTCGAAACGATGACGTGAGAACGCCAACCTGGGCTCTGATTTGATTTGCTTGCAGCATCCTATATTGGCCTCACCAAGGCCTTAACCACTTTGCTTGACAGGAAAGGCGCCAAGCCATATTTCCCGCCCCACAATTAGCACTCTGGCGCGATGATTGCTAACGCGCCGGATATCCTGCCCGCGATCCATCGACCGGCCGGCATTCAACCCCGGCCTCGATGAATGAGACCTGAAACCGAGCCTCCAAGAGGGAACGTCATGGCTAAATCCAAATTCCGCCCGCTGCATGACCGTGTCGTGGTCAAGCGCATCGAGGCCGAAGAGAAGTCCAAGGGCGGCATCATCATCCCCGACACCGCCAAGGAAAAGCCCTCTCAGGGCGAAGTCACCGCCGTCGGGCCGGGCGGCCGCGACGAGACCGGCAAGCTGATCCCGATCGACGTCAAGGTCGGTGACCGCGTGCTGTTCGGCAAATGGTCGGGCACCGAGGTCAAGCTCGACGGCGAGGAACTCCTGATCATGAAGGAGTCCGACATCATGGGCGTTCTGACCTGAGCCGAGCCGAATCCGCCGCGCACCGCTGGTCATGCCCGGGCCTGACCCGGGCATCCATCTCTCTTCGGAAGAGTCTGCGAAGTGATGGATTGCCGGGTCAAGCCCGGCAATGACGCGTAAGAAGCGGCGGCCGCACCATCCCATTTATCCAGGAGCAAGATATGGCTGCCAAAGACGTTAAATTTGCCGGAGAAGCCCGCGAGCGCATGCTGCGCGGCGTGGATGTCCTTGCCAATGCGGTGAAGGTCACGCTCGGCCCGAAGGGCCGCAACGTCGTCATCGAAAAGAGCTTCGGTGCCCCGCGCATCACCAAGGACGGCGTCACCGTCGCCAAGGAGATCGAGCTCGAGGACAAGTTCGAGAACATGGGCGCGCAGATGCTGCGCGAAGTCGCCTCCAAGACCAACGACACCGCGGGCGACGGCACCACCACCGCGACCGTGCTGGCGCAGGCGATCGTGCGCGAGGGCGGCAAGGCGGTTGCCGCCGGCATGAACCCGATGGACCTGAAGCGCGGCATCGACATCGCGGTGCAAGCCGTGGTCAAGGACCTCGAGAAGCGCGCCAAGCCGGTCGCCGCCTCCTCGGAGGTTGCCCAGGTCGGCACCATCTCGGCCAATGGCGACACCGCGATCGGCAAGATGATCGCCCAGGCCATGCAGAAGGTCGGCAATGAGGGCGTGATCACGGTCGAGGAGAACAAGTCGCTGCAGACCGAGGTCGACATCGTCGAAGGCATGAAGTTCGACCGCGGCTACCTCTCGCCCTATTTCATCACCAACGCCGAGAAGATGACGGCCGAGCTCGAGGACGCCTACATCCTCCTGCACGAGAAGAAGCTCTCCGGCCTGCAGGCAATGCTGCCGGTGCTGGAAGCCGTCGTGCAGTCCGGCCGGCCGCTCTTGATCATCGCCGAGGACGTCGAGGGCGAGGCGCTGGCGACGCTGGTGGTCAACCGCCTGCGCGGCGGGTTGAAGGTCGCCGCCGTCAAGGCGCCCGGCTTCGGCGACCGCCGCAAGGCGATGCTGGAGGACATCGCGGTCCTGACCGGCGGCCAGCTGATCTCCGAGGAGCTCGGCATCAAGCTCGAGAACGTCACGATCAAGATGCTCGGCCGCGCCCGCAAGGTCGTGATCGACAAGGAGAACACCACGATCGTCAGCGGCGCCGGCAAGAAGGCCGACATCGAAGCCCGCGTCGGCCAGATCAAGGCGCAGATCGAGGAGACCACCTCCGACTACGACCGCGAGAAGCTGCAGGAGCGGCTGGCCAAGCTTGCCGGCGGCGTCGCGGTGATCCGCGTCGGCGGCGCCACCGAGGTCGAGGTCAAGGAGAAGAAGGATCGTGTCGAGGACGCGCTGAACGCAACCCGCGCCGCGGTGCAGGAAGGCATCGTGCCCGGCGGCGGCGTGGCGCTGCTGCGCGCCAAGAAGGCGGTCGGTCGTCTCTCCAACGACAATTCCGACGTCCAGGCCGGCATCAACATCGTGCTGAAGGCCCTCGAAGCGCCGGTGCGCCAGATCTCGGAAAACGCCGGCGTCGAAGGCTCGATCGTGGTCGGCAAGATCCTCGAGAACAAGTCGGAGACCTTCGGCTTCGACGCCCAGACCGAGGAATATGTCGACATGGTCGAGGAAGGCATCATCGATCCCGCCAAGGTTGTGCGCACGGCGCTGCAGGACGCCTCCTCGGTCGCCGGCCTCCTGGTCACGACGGAAGCCATGGTCGCCGAACTGCCGAGGGAGCCGGCGCCGGCGATGCCGCCCGGAGGCGGCGGCATGGGCGGCATGGGCTTCTGAGCGCAAGCCCGTTCGCAGATATCAGATACGAAGGCCGCCTCCGGGCGGCCTTCTTTTTTGGGCAATAGAGCATGGTCCGGAAAAGTGGAAACCGGTTTTCCCTCGCGACAAACGCGAAGCGTTTGCGCGGAGATCATGCTCAAACAAAGAGATGGATCATGATCCGATTTCGTCTAATCGGATCATGATCTAGGATCGAGGTTTGGTAGTTACGACGTCGCTGATTCTATCGCCGAGGATTTTCCTATGCGCGTGCTCCTGCTCTGCCTGTTGGGCCTCATCACGGCCTCTTCTGATCTCGCTCTTGCCCAGATGAAGCTGCCGTCCAAGACGGCGCCGGGCACCACCGAAACGCGCTATTTCACCGCGATCGACGGCTTGATGGAGGGCAATGCCGACGCGGTGCTGAAGGAAACCCGCCAGGGCAAGAACGTTAGCGCGGCGGTGCTCGACGTCTGCTACCCCGCGGAAAAAGGTTCCGATCGCAAGGACCGTTTCGTCGTCAACCTCGCGGTCAACGGCCAGAACCTGAGCGGCTCGACGCAGAGCCTGAATGACAAATCGCCCGTCACGGTGAAGCTCGTGCGCAAGCCGACCGGCGACAGTTTCGAATTCCGCGGCCAGATCACGATCGGCCAGGCGGTGACGGAAGTGGCCTCCTCCGACAATACCGACCTTTCGGAACGGGAATTTCAGGAGAGCCAGACCACCGATGACGGCATCACGCCGGCACCGAAGGACTTTACCGAAGTTTCTCCCGAATCCGTCGGCGTGCGCGTCAAGCTCGACGCGGCGCTGGACTTCCTGAAGAGCCTTAAGGGCCAGGCCGTCGAGGTCGGTCTCTCGAGCCTCGCCATCACCTGCGACGCGCTGCGCGCCGGCGAGCAGACCATCAACCTGACGGTCGATCCGGAACAGGCCCCGGCCCTCGTCGCCAAGGCCAAGGCGACGCCGGGCGTGGTCGCGGCCGGCTGGACCACGGGCAGCGTCGAGATGGACCGCACAATCCGCTTCGCCGCCGCCGACTGGCTCAGCGGCGACAAGATCAACAGGGACAAGATTGCATCAGCGATATCGGGCGTGCTCAGCAAGACGCTGGCGGCAAAGCTGTCGGGAGCGTCATGGAACGCCAACACCGGCAAGCTGAAATTGACCTTCAAGCGTCCGAGCCAGGTCTATCCCGCGCTCGGCCTCACCGAGACCGTCGAGATCTCGGCGCTGGTGTCCTCGGACAAGCCCGGCGCGTCGGACAGGCTGATGCTGTGGGTCTCGAGCCCGGTGGTCACCACCGCCGACGAAGGCCCAGGCCCAAAGCTGAACCTCTCGGAAGACTCCGTCGGCGATGAGGAAGGCGGCGAGCCGCCCGACGACAACGGCTCGATCGAGGCGCTGGCGAAGGAATTCAAGGCCCAGCGCTGGGACGCCGACAAATCCGCGTGGAAGTAGGGCCACGCGGCGATATGTGACCGGCTCGCCGTGCGCGCAGCTCAGACTCGCGCGAGCGCGTCAAGCCTTGCGCGAACATCATCAATCGCGGGCTTCGCGACGGGCCCAACACCGGGCATCGCCATCACCTTGTCGCACATCTGGTAGATCGAAGGCGTCACCACGACGATCAGTTTGGCGAGTGCGCTTCGTCCTTCCGGGGGAAGCTTGCCAGCTCGCGCGCTGACATCGTTCAACTGCGCTGTCGCCTCGTTGATCTTGGGCAGAGCCGCTTGAGCGGTAGCCACGTCTGTGACGCCTGATAGCGCGGACTTCAAGGTGTTGACGGACGAATCGACTTGGCTGGCCAAGTTCACCCCGTCGACGGTCAAATTCGCGGGTGCCACGCCTACGGTCCCGGTTGCGGGGCGCGTTGCAGCGGGTTGCTCGGCGACAGTCTGTTCACCCGGGCGTTGGACTGCGTACCAGACGAGACCGCCGAGCACGACAAGGCCAGCCAGCCAATAGGGCCACTGCGACATCGCGTTGTTTGGCGTGTAGCGTGTAGACGCCCCGGCGACGCGGCTCGCGGCCGCCGAAGCTCCGCTGCGCACGCTCTCCCCCGCCCTGTCGATGAGACCGGCAGCGCTCAGTTGATCGGCGAGACCCGATGGAAGCGCCGCAGCGATCTGGTCCTTTTGCGAGGCGAGGAGCGATGTCAGCCCGCTTGCCTCCATACCGACGCTGCGTTGATGCTGCCCCAACGCCCCGAGGACGACAGGACCAAGCATGCCGGTCAGCAACTTGGCGGAGCCCTCGCCGATCCCTGCGAATTTGGCGATGGCCTCAGATACCGTTTCCAGCGCCCGGCCGCCAAACAGGCCGGCCAGCGTGGCCGATCCGCTCTCCGCGAGCGCCGCCTGGCCAGGACCTGCCATCGCATTCTTCAGGCTTTCAAGCGCTCCGGGCTGCTGCTGCGACAATGCGCTGGACAACTGACGGGCGCCACCGGGGGTGGAGGCCACCTCGGCCAAGCTCGAAAGCAGCGCGGGGACGCCACCTCCTATCGCCTTTTGCACGATGTCTCGATCAAGCCCCAGAGAGGACGCGATCCTGGCGATCAGGTCAGGAGTCAGACATTGCATGACAACAGAGACGAGGTTCACAGCCATGGCGATCTCTCCATCGTTGCGAAGTGGTTGAGACAGGATGACTGAACAATCATCACGTCGCATGCCCACGTCAGAGATTTCGATTCCGGCTGTCAGGCGCGGGCAAAATATCGGGGCGAACCTGCAGATTTCCGTGCCTGCCAGCGGACTTTCCCACTGCGCGAGCATGTCCGCCCCAAAATTCGCACCTGTCTAATCACAATACGGAGAGCCTTGCAGGTTGATAGCCGCTCGCTCAGCAGCCTGACATGGAATTTTGCCAGCTCCATTTGGGATGGCCGGCTGCCGGGGCCGCGATCGGGGCGGCATCGCGACGCAGTTCATTCGGTCGATCGTTAAGGTTCGATTCAATTTCCGGGAACATCATCGCTTAGCCGAACGTGGGTCACGCTATGCAAGTCCACGAGCCGAGTACCCTTGGAAGCACCTGGTCGGGGAATGTGGCTGACGGCGAGTTGCCGGAGCAGCCGGCGCGCCTGTCGGATTTCTTGCACCAGAATCGCGATGACGTTCTGGTGGTGCGAGGGCCTCACGGCGGCGATTGGGCGCGCACCATTGCGCTGCCCGCGATAGCACTGATGGCAGCCTTTGGGTTGGGATGGGCCGGCGGTCTGAACTGGCCTGAGTTCGCAAGCACGCTCGGGCTCGGCTCGGTCGCCCAGAAAGTCACGTCTTCGCCTCGAACCGCTGAAGCAAGACCAGGCGGCAGGATCGAAGGCACCAAAAAAACAACATCCACATCAGATCTGCAGACAGCGGCCGTCGTAGGAAGCATTCCCAAGCCCTTACCCGCGAGCACTCACCTGGCCGCGCGCGCCCCAAACCCGTTCGCCTCCCAGGCAAATGCTGCTCCCTCCGGCGCGGCGATGGCGAGGCCACCTTTGGCGCCGGCACCGGAAACGAGACCGACCACCATATCGGGCTGGACGGTTGTCGATGTCCGGGACGGAACCGCTGTTCTCGACGGCCCTGACGGCATTCGGATGGCCGCGCGCGGCGACACGATTCCCGGGCTCGGGCGTATCGAAACCATCGTGCGCTGGGGTAACCGCTGGATCGTCGGTACCGCCAACGGATTGATTGCGGCGCCTTAGTCCTAATTCGTGTTGAGCCGGAAGCGCAGCGTCTTCGAGCCGGTCAAGGTGACGAGGTCACCCTGACGGCGCCAGGTCGCGACGTCACCGAGCGCCGCAAGCAGATCGTCGTCGGCCTGCGTCCGGTCGGGCGGGCAGTTGCGGGTTTCCATCGCGCCGGGAACGAAGATGATGGTGTTGCCGGCCACCGAGAACTGGCCCTTGCCGCCCTTGCACCAGAGTTCCAGCACCACCTCGCCATTGTCGCCGATCTCGAGCGAAGGGATGCGCTTGGAGCCGGGCATGCGCGCGGCATCGAGCGATATTTCGAAGCCGAAGGGAAACTCCTCCTCGGCGCGCGCCGGACCTGCCGCAACCGCGGTCGCGAGCAGCGCCAGGGCGACGGCTGTTCTGGTGCAATTCCGTGGAACCATGAACTCTCTCTGAGATCAGCGATGCGCTCTTCTATTGGACGCATCTGACGATGGCCAAGCCGGCCATGCGGAGACGAGTTCGTAGCCCGGGTGGAGCGGAACGCGCAACCCGGGACATCTGTGCCAGTGTCTACGAGCGGACCCGGGTTACGCTGGCGCTTCACCCGGGCTACGAGCCGGAGCGACTACTTCAGGACCATCTCCGTGAACGGGTAGACATAGGCCTGCAGCGTCACGAACAGGCCGACGAGGCAGGCCAGCACGATCGAGTGCAGGAACACGTAGCGCAGGATCGAGCCTTCATGGCCGTACCAGTTGGTCGCGGTCGAGGCGACCACGATCGATTGTGCGTCGATCATCTTGCCCATGACGCCGCCGGAAGAGTTGGCGGCGGCCATCAGGATCGGCGACAGGCCCAATTGCTCGGAGGTGATCCTCTGCAGATTGCCGAACAGCACGTTGGAGGCGGTGTCCGATCCGGTCAGCGCGACGCCCAACCAGCCGAGCAGCGTGCCGAAGAAGGGATAGAGCACGCCGGTTGCGGCGAAGGCCAGGCCGAGCGTGGCGTCGACACCGGACAGCCGCGTCAGCGTGCCGATCGCGAGCATCGCCGAGATCGTGATCAGCGAGATCGCGCACAGGCGGATGGTGCGGCCGTATTCAGTGATCAGTCGCAGCGGCGAGAAGCCCATCAAGAGACCCGAGATGATCGCTGCGATCAGCATGCCCGTGCCGGTGAAGGACAGCCAGGTGAAGCCGAACACGGCGCCTTCCGGCGTCGGCTTGGCGGCAACCGGCGGCATCTTGTTGATGAGCTTGTCGAGCTCGGGCACCGGATAGTTCCAGACGAAATTGGCGTTGGCCCAGGCCTTGAACGCGCCGTTGCCCCAGACCAGCATCAGGATGCAGACGATGATCCACGGCAACAGCGCGCTCCACAATTCGCCTTGCGTGAGCGGCGTCTTGTCCAGCGTCTTCGGCGCCGCCATGGTGGCGGCCGATTCATCGTGGCCGCGCAACGCCGGCGACAGCCAGAGCTGCCGCGGCTGCCAGACGCGCAGGAACAGGATCAGGCAGCCCATCGAGATCAGCGAGGCGCCGATGTCGACGATCCAGGGATTGATGAAATTCGAGATCACGAATTGCGGGACCGCGAAGGAGACGCCGGTGACCAGGATCGCTGGCCAGACATCCTTCATGCCCCGCCAGCCGGCGAACGCGCACACCACCCAGAACGGCACGATCAGCGAGAACAATGGCAATTGCCGTCCGACCATCGCGCCAAGCACGTAAGGGTCAAGCCCGGTGACCGAGGCGAGACCCAGGATCGGCGTGCCCAGCGCGCCATAGGCGACCGGTGCGGTGTTGGCGATCAGCGACAGACCGGAAGCCGCGAGCGGCGAGAAGCCGAGGCCGATCAGGATCGCGCCCGTGATCGCAACCGGCGTGCCGAAACCGGAGGCGCCTTCGAAGAACGCGCCGAAGGCAAACGCGATCAGGAGCAGTTGCAAGCGCCGGTCCTCGGTGACGCCGCCGACCGCGCGCTTCAGGAGCTCGAATTTCCCGGTCGCCACCGTGATCTGGTAGAGGAAGATGACGTTCAGCACGATCCAGCCGATCGGGAAGAAGCCGGTCACCACCCCGAGCAACGTGGCGCGGACCGACATGTTCACGGGCATGGTGAAGATGAAGATCGTGATCAGGTTGGTCACGATCACGGCGATGATGGCGGCGACATGCGCCTTCACTCTGCCGCTGGCGATCAGGACCAGCAGCGTGACCACGGGAACGGCGGCTGCGATCGTCGACAGCGCGGCGTTGCCGAGCGGGTTGTAGATTTGGTTCCACATTTTTGTTGTTCCTCCCCAAGGTTCCCGGTGGCGGCTTCCCGCCGGCGGCTTGCGTCGGCGCGCCGCGGGCATGGACCCGGCGCACCGGGCGCAATCAAATATCTGTCGTGCGAAACATGCCTGCACGAGCCGGCACAGCCGAAACGCTCACAACCTCGCGAAATCAGAAAGTCCGCCGCCCCGCGTCGCCGTGGCATGCTAGGGTTAACTATCATGCTGCGACAAGTGGACGCTGACCGAGGAACCCACGACTTTAGTCTGAAGGTTCCCTGATTGTCCCGTTTTTTCAAGCCTTTGTAGGCGGTCCCCCGGAGACGCTAATCTGTGAACAACATTCGTTCGACGCTCGCGACGGTGTGGCGCATTGCGGCGCCTTATTTCAACTCCGAAGACAAATGGGCCGGCCGCGGCCTGCTTGCCGCGGTCATCGCGATCGAGCTGGCGCTGGTCGCCAACGATGTGCTGCTGAACCAGTGGCGCAATCGTTTCTACAACGCGCTGCAGGAGCGGGACTGGGACGGCTTCGTCCGCGAGCTCATCGTGTTCTGCGTGCTGGCCGCGGTCCTCACCGTGCTGTCGATCTATCAGCTCTATCTCAACCAGTGGCTTCAGATCCGCTGGCGCCGCTGGATGACGAGCAAATATCTCGGCGAATGGCTGCACGATGCCAACCACTACCGCATGCAGCTTCACGGCGATGCCGCCGACAACCCGGACCAGCGCATCAGCGACGACATCAAGATGTTCGTTAGTCAGACGCTGGGGCTCGGCATCGGGCTGTTGAGCTCGATCGTGACGCTGGCATCCTTCGTCGTAATTCTCTGGGGCTTGTCTGCGGCGGCGCCGTTGCATCTGTTCGGCAGCGACGTGTCGTTCCCAGGCTATCTGGTGTGGGGGGCGCTGGTCTACGCCATCTTCGGCACGGCCTTGACGCAGTGGATCGGCTCGCCGCTGGTGCGACTCGATTTCGATCAGCAGCGGCTGGAAGCCGATTTCCGTTTCAACCTGGTGCGGGTTCGCGAGAACTCCGAACAGATCGCGCTGCTCAAGGGCGATCGCGCCGAACGCGAGCAGCTATCGACACGCTTCAGCCACGTGGTCTCCAACTGGTACGGCATCATGAGCCGGACCAAGCGGCTGACAGCGTTCACGCAGAGCTACTCGCAGGCCGCGGTGGTGTTTCCCGTCATCCTGTCCGCGCCGGCCTATTTCGCCAGCAAGATCCAGCTCGGAACCGTGATGCAGATCATGGAAGCGTTCGGCAAGGTGCAGGATGCGCTGTCGTTCTTCATATCGGTCTATCGCACCATGGCGGAATGGCGCGCGGTGGTTGCCCGTCTCGATGGCTTCGAGCGATCGATTGCGGAGGCGGGAAGGCTCGCTACCGACCCCGACGCGGTCAAAGCGGCGCCTGCGGCGAGCGATGCAATCGCGCTGCAAGAGCTTCTCGTGAAACTGCCCAATGGCGCGCCGCTGGTCGCGGCGACCGGGCTCAAGTTTCGGCCCGGCGAACGCACGCTGGTGACCGGGCCGTCCGGCGCGGGCAAGTCGACGCTGTTCCGAGCGGTCGCCGGCATCTGGCCGTTCGGCAGCGGCTCGATCCTCATTCCCGAGCACGCCTCGCTGATGATGCTGCCGCAAAAGCCCTATTTCCCGATCGGCTCGCTGCACGCGGCGATCGTCTATCCCGCCGAAGCCGAAAAGTTCAGCGCCGACAGGATCAGGGAAGTGCTCGCCCAGATCGGCCTGCCGCAGCTTGCTTCACGGCTGGAAGAAGAGGGACACTGGAACAGGATGCTGTCGCTCGGCGAGCAGCAGCGCCTGGGGTTGGCGCGCGCGCTCTTGCATGCGCCCGACTACCTGTTCCTCGACGAGGCGACGGCCTCGCTCGACGAGCCTTCGGAAGCTGCCCTCTATCGTTTGCTGATGGAGGAATTGCCCGCCACCACGATCGTCTCGATCGGCCACCGCTCGACGCTGGAGGAATTCCATCAGCGCAAGATCGCGCTGGTCCGCGATGGCGACCGGTTCGGGTTGCGCGATACCGCCAAAGTCGCCGCGTCGTCTTAAAGCGGGATACGCACGTCGTGCGTAGCCCGGGTGGAGCGGAACGCGCAACCCTGGACACCTGCATCAGCGTCTACCGGCGGTCCCGGGTTACGCTGGCGCTCCACCCGGGCTACGGCGCTAATCCTTCGCCGTCATCAGGCTGGATAGAGGACTTCCACCTCCAAGCTGTCGTTCATACTCGGCACACAATGAAAAGGGCGGCGGATCGCTCCGCCGCCCCCTGATCCACGCGTGTGGAACTTACTTCAGGTTCGAGATCGCGGTCAGGTCAGCCGAGAGCTTGGCGATACCGGCTGCGCCGCACCAGTTCGAGCCGAAGCCACCGGGATTGATCGGCGTGAAGCTGCCGTCGAACTTGGCGGTGTGGTCGCTGGTGAAGGCGTTGCAATCACCCCTCGACATGTCGGTGTCGGAGTAGCGTAGATCCAGCGTGAACACCTTGTAGGTGAAGCCGATGCCGATGTTCCAGGTGTTGTAGCTGGGCTCCTGGATACCGTTCGCATACAGGGGATCGCCGGCAATCCCGTAGAACACGTCAGACTTTCCAAGCCACTGACGGCCGAACTCACCGGAAACATACATACCGATACCGGTCGAGCCAAAGGTGGTGCTCGGCGCGATCCACTTGGCGGTGATCGAGGCGTAGTTGCCCCAGGCGCCGAGGTTCAGGAAGTTCGGCGAGTAGTATTCGTTGAAGCCCACCGCCCACTGGTCGTTGATGGCAATGTTGAGCTTGGCGTAGCCTTCGTAGAAGCTCGCGTCCCTCTTGGCGAAGTTGCCATTGATCGGCAGGCCCAGCGCGCCCTGCGAATAGTCGAGGTCGTTGCCGCAATTTCCCTGCAGCAGGGTGTACTGCGAACCGAAGCACTGCCCGCCCGGATACAGGTAACCCCAGACACCGAAGTCGAAGGCGAAGATGCCGAAGGTCGGGCGGATACCGCCGTAGATATCGATCTCGGCCGCGGCGCGGTTCGCGAAGGAGATGCTCTCGCCGGCGGCGCCGATATAGAGCTGGAGGTCCTTGGTCACGTTGTAGCGCGGCTCGAAATAGGCGGCCACCGAGGGCTTGTGGTTGGACTGGGTGATGCCGCGGAACACGTAGTCGCTCATCAGCGCAGCGCCGAAGGCGAAATCCCAGGGCTCGAACGCGGGCGGCGGCGGCGCCTTGACGGCCTTCACCGCCATGTCGGCAGCCATTGCCGAGCTCGAGAACATTGCCAGCGCCGTTGCTAACAAAGCCAGTTTCTTCATAAGAATCCCCACACGTTCAAGAAAACAGTCCAGCTCCTCCGGCCCCCCGGGGCGAGCGATCTCCGACTGCGACCAAATTCCGCAGGCAATCTGGAACGCGATGCCCCTTGTGTTGAAGCAAAAAAGACGAGCATGTGCCGACTTTTTAGGCGTTCCGTCCTTTTTGAGAGAGGTTGTTGGCGGGTGTTGCAATCTCACAACAACTTTACCGACTTCCGTGCCTTGTGAAGTAAATCCGCACCTCTCCTACGTGGCGGAGTGAGTCTCTGCTGCAGCGGTCCGAGTCCAAGCGCCGCCGAATCATCGAGCCGTGTCGCCCCACAATCAGTGCTCCGGAAAGCGAAAGAGCCGCAGCGGTGAAGGCTGCGGCTCTCGCGTCAGGTGCTGCCTGGTTGCGTCAGGACGGACTAGAGGAGTCCTCCGAGCCTTCCGACCTCTCCGAAGGGCTGGGGGTAGCCCAGCTCGGACCGAGTTCGGGCTCCGGCGCGGGAGTGGGGGCAGCGACCGGTGCCGCCGGCTTGGGAGCTGCAGCCTTCTTTGCCGCGCTCTTCTTGGCGGCCTTCTTTGCCGACTTCTTCGCGGATTTCTTGGCAGCCTTCTTGGCAGATTTCTTCGCGGTTTTCTTGGCGACCTTCTTCGCGGACTTCTTCTTGGCCGCTACCGCCTTCTTAGCCTTCTTGGCCTTTTTCCCCTTCTTACCCTTCTTCGCTTTAGCCATCGTGATCCTCCTGTTGCCGCTGATTCAGTCTATCGAGCGCTTCGAATAGTCCGCTTGCCCGGATCGGGATCGTGCTTGTTCGAAGCACCTCCCGCCCCGTCCTTTGTCGCGCATGGCCTCCGCGCAAACGCGTGCGCCTGTCGTGGAGAAAACCGCTACCCACGTCGCCCCAACACGGCCCCCGGGTCCGGTTCATGCGCGATAGGCAATCGATCAATTCACCCCTGGCCGAGGACCTCCTGTCGCCCAATCGAGAAGCTCAATCGTGTGCACCACAGGAACTGACGTACCGCCGGCAATCTGAACCATGCAGCCAATATTGCCCGCAGCAATCATGTCCGGCTTGATTGTCGCGAGGTTGGCGAGCTTCCGATCGCGCAACCTCATCGCAATGTCGGGCTGGAGAATGTTGTAGGTCCCCGCCGAACCGCAACACAAATGGCTCTCCGGCACATCTTTCACCACGAATCCATTCTTGGAAAGCAATTCTTTCGGAAGGCCTGTGATTTTCTGCCCGTGCTGCAGCGAACAAGCAGAGTGATAGGCGACGGTGATCTCGTCTTCGAGGCGCGGCGGATCGAGCTCGATGCCGGCCAGATATTCGGTGATGTCCTTTGCCAGCGCGGAGACCTTTGCGGCGGGAGCAGCGAATTCGCGGTCCTCGCGCAGCATGAAACCATAGTCCTTGATCACGGTGCCGCAGCCTGACGTGGTCACCAGGACGGCGTCGAGGCCGCGCTGTTCCGCCTCATTCCGCCATGCCGTGACGTTGGCGCGGGCGCGGGCGAGCGCATCGCCGTCCTGCCCGAGGTGATGGGTCAACGCGCCGCAGCATTGCTCATCCTTGACCAGCACCACCTCGACCCCGTGGCGGGTCAGCACGTTGATGGCGGCCTTGTTGATACGCGGAGCCAGCACCTGCTGGGCGCAGCCCTGCAACAGCGCGACCCGTCCCCGCCGTGTCCCAACCGCCGGGAACACACTTCCCGCCGACGGACCCGCCGGCGGCAGGTGGGATGGCGCCAGCGCCAGCATCGCCTTGATTCGCCGGAGCAGGCCTGGAGTGGCGTCAGCCCTTGGCGTCGGCAACAGTGCCGCGAACGGCCGGGCCAAGCGGGCCAGCACCATGCTGGTGCGGAAGGCGCCGGGTCGCGGCAGCACGAAGCCGAGCACGGAACGCAGCAGCCGCTCGGTGAACGGCCTCTGATAGTCCCGCTCGATCCTGACCCGGGCCTGGTCGACGAGGTGCATGTAATGCACGCCGGACGGACAGGTGGTCATGCAGGCGAGGCAAGAGAGGCAGCGGTCGATATGCTTGACCACCTCCGCCGTCGGCGGCTTGTCCTTTTCCAGCATCTCCTTGATCAGGTAGATGCGGCCGCGCGGACTATCGAGCTCGTCGCCGAGCAGCACATAGGTCGGACAGGTCGCGGTGCAGAAGCCGCAATGGACACAGGCGCGCAGGATCTTGTCGGCCTCGGCAATATCGGGATCGGCGAGTTGGGCGAGCGAGAATTCGGTCTTCATGATGCAGTCCCCCGCGTCAGCCGGCCGCGGTTGAGGATGTTCCTGGGGTCAAAGCTCTGGCGGACACGCTCGCTGAGATCGGCGAGCCCGCGGGGCTGCGGATGGAACACGTCGACGGCACGCCGCACCTCCTCGGAGGCACGGATCAGGGTGGCGTGGCCGCCGGCAGCCTCGACGCGGCCCCTGACCTGCGCGGCCTGCGCGTCCACCTTGGGCGGCACCGCCGCCCAGATCAATCCGCCGCCCCAATCGTAGACGACATCGCCGCCGGTCTCCCGCGCCAGTGCCTGCCCGAGCGCGCCGCCCGAGGCCGGGGGACAGACGATCCGCCATACCGGCCAGGCGCCGAGCGCGCCAGCCGCCGCGAACGGCGCAACGTCGCGCAGCGCGCTCCAGATCGAGAGGGAGGCGGCGTCCTCGATGGTCTCGACCGCGCCGTAGGAGGCGAGCGTCTTGGCGAGGTGGGCCGCACGGTGCGCGGCCGATGCCGCAATCCCCTCGAGCCGCAACAGCGTGACGGCCTGCTCCGGCGCCCCCAGAGCAACGAGCGCAGCGTCGGTCGGACGGAACGCCGAATTGGGCAGATGCGCCGCCCCGGAGACATCGAAGGGCGAGCCGAGCGCCGCGGTCATGGCGCGGCCTGCGGTGACGTCGTCGAGACCGCGCAGGATGAGCGTGCGTTCGGCTTCCGGCTTCGGCATCACCTTCAGCGTCACCTCGGTCATCACCGCGAGCGTGCCCCAGGAACCGCTGAGCAATTTGCAGAGGTCGTAGCCGGTGACGTTCTTCACGACCTTGCCGCCGGTCTTGAAGCTGTCGCCAAAGCCGGAGACGGCATGGGCGCCGAGCAGGTGGTCGCGGACGCCGCCGGACTTGATCCGGCGCGGCCCGGCGAGCCCCGCCCCGATCATGCCGCCGATGGTGCCGCTCCCCTTCATGCCGAGCAGCACCGAGGTATCGACTGGCTCGAAGGCGAATTGCTGGTTCTTGGCATCGATCAGTGACTGCACGTCGGCAAATGGCGCGCCCGCCTGCACTGTGATGATCAGTTCGTTCGGCTCATAGGAGACGACCGCATTCAGCGCGGAGAGATCGACCACCGCATTGGTCGCCATCGGATGGCCGATTTCTCGCCGGGAACCATGGCCGATGATCTCGAGCGGCTGCTCGGCGGCGATCGCCGCCCGCACCACCTGCTCGACGTCTTCAGCATCTCGTACCTTCCTGATGTCCACGCCTATCGTCCTGCCTTTCCACCGCAGCCGCTACCGTTCCCGCCATCCCTTCTATAGGCATCAATGCCGGACACAAGGGTACCGTGGCGGAAGATGGCGCTTCCCCAGTCGCCCGCCCGCGATCCATTCGGTACGCGATCCTGGCGCCTCCATATGCAGATATACTTCGATCAATATCGAAGCGATTTCGATCATAATTCGTCCTGTATCGAATTATCATCGGCAGCCGCGGATGTAGGAAGCGGCTTCCACGCAACCCAATCAAAGGAGCAATGGTTATGGGTCAATATGCAATCGACAAGACCGTGAAAGAGGCCGTCGATGGCAGCGGCTTGCTGGTGGTCGCGCAATGGGAGGCGAAGGAAGGTCAGGCCGACCGGATCGCCGATATCCTGTCGCGCTTCCTGCCCGAGGCACAGAGCGAGCCTGGTGCAAAGCTGTTCCTGATCTCGCGCGCCAAGGACAACCCGGCGCAGTTCCTGTTCTACGAACTGTTCCGCGACGAAGCCGCCTTCAAGGCGCATCAGGACAGCGCGCATTTCAAGACCTACATCGCCGGCGAAGCGCTGCCGCTATTGGCAAAACGCGAACGCCTGCAATACACGCTGCTGTGACAGTCGATAGTCGCGTGTCGCGGTGCCAATTACTGCGCCCTCTCCCCTTGCGGGAGAGGGCTACTCCGGCGCGGGCAACGTACTCACTAGGGTGAGGGGTCTCTCTCCACGAACACCTGCGCACGTGGAGAGAACCCCTTGTATCTGCACGGGCATGATTTGTGCGATGGAAGCGATTTAGCGTCTTGGCCGGTGGCCACCGGCCAAGACGCGTGGCGAAGTCGCCCGTTACCCCTCCGGCCACAACCGT
>NZ_JBVAPG010000168.1:0-16796 GCF_055413685.1 Bradyrhizobium sp. LeoA1Lang
CGCGATCTTTGCCTTCAGTGCCGCGTCGATCTTGCGTCTCGTCTTTGTCGTCATCATGCGCTCCGTCTATCAAACGGAGCAGCCCCTTCCAACTAAGCACGTGGTCCCACAATCGGGGTCCATTTCAAGCGCCCTGAGCCTCGTCAGCTTCTCGAAAGCTAACGCTGCTAGCATCAGAGAATGGGTTATCAACAGGCGATGTTACGAAGATGAACGCAGGTGCACCCGATATCGGAGCCGCGGGAAGCAATAACGGCGCGAATGTTGACGGAACCGAGGGGGGCGATGACGCCAACTCGCAGGCCATGCAACAACGCAAAGCTTTCGAAATGGCTCTTGGCATGATCGCAATGCGAATTGTCAACGATGCGCAGGCCGATCTCGACTCTGCCATGGACGATACAGAAGAGGATGTTTGAGTCGGCTCCGCCGAATCGGCAATAGCGAGCCGTGAATGGCACATCCAAACAACGGTGAGAAGAGAGGAAAGAGAGGAACTTCTCCGCAGCTGAACGATCCGCACCTCAATGGTACTGGTCGTTCAGATCGGTTGCGGTAAGTTGGCGTTACAGTCCTTAGGGTTCTTCTCGCTCCGGCCACTCCGGTCAGCCGTCTCTCGGTAGCCCAAGACATCTCGCTCGTATGTCGAACGGACTCGCCTCGCTTGGGCCAATCGCGCATCTACAAACCCGCAGGCCATAAAGGTGTCTTATAGACGAGACGCCCCCACGCATCCGTGTCGCGCCTTCGTTGCCGACTGTTAGCGGCAGAGATATGACAGCCCGATCATCGAAAACATGAGAGCGCGGCTAATGCATGGATAGCGCCAAGCGAGGCGCTTCCCTGCGCGCCCGCGCTGAGAAGAATGGGAGCGGGCGACAGCGTCCGCTCCCCTTTTCTTGAACTGCGCTCAGATCGGCCCCACCCCGCGGCCTTGGAGCAAGCGTCGAATCAGCTTGACACGCTCATTGGCGGCGATGCTCGCCTGGTTGACCTCACATCCGGATCTACGCTCATTGGCGTCGATGCTCGCCTGGTTGACCTCACATCCGGATCTATCGACCCACCCTTGACCCTGCTCATATATCGTCTGTGCACCATCCGATGTCAGCTGATCGAGGGTTCGGCCAGCATTGGACTGCGTCACCTTCAGATTGTTGGCACCATCCTTGTCGTCACCGAGCCCCTCGACAACCATGGCGTTGTCGCCGTTCGTGATGGTGAGCTTGGACGAAATGCTCTTGCCGTTGCCGTAGTCGGCCGTATCCACGGTGATCTTCGTGCCATCGTCGAGTTGCAGGGTCATGCCCTTCTTGAAGTCGAAATCGTCCTTGCCGTCCCCATTAGCATCGACATGCGGATCGCCATGAATCTTCGAGACATGGCCGGTTTCATTGTTCCGAACGGTCCAGGTGCCATGCTTCTCGTCCGCCGTGATTGTATATTTATCGCCAAGGTGAATCGTTGCCTTGCCGTCATGGACCTCATGCGACCACACCGGAGCTGGTTTAGGTGGCGGGCTCTGGTTCGTCGCAACTGGGATCATCGATGGAGGCGGCGGAGGAGGAACAAAAACTGGAGTGTAGTAGTACAACGGAGCAGCAAGCGAGGCAGGAGTGTACTGGGACTGGGAGCCGCTGCCCGGCGCACGCCCCGCTTCACCAGCATCGATACTGGCCTGATCCACCTCGCGCCCGGCGCCGTCGACCCAACCCTGACCTTGCTCATGGATCGTTTGTGAACCATCGGGTGTCAGCTCATCGAGAGTGAGGCCGGCGTTGGACTGCGTCACCTTCAGATTGTTGGCACCATCCTTGTCGTCACCGAGCCCCTCGACAACCATGGCGTTGCTACCATTCGTGATGGTGAGCTTGGACGAAATGCTCTTGCCGTTGCCGTAGTCGGCCGTATCCACGGTGATCTTCGTGCCATCGTCGAGTTGCAGGGTCATGCCCTTCTTGAAGTCGAAATCGTCCTTGCCGTCCCCATTAGCATCGACATGCGGATCGCCATGAATCTTCGAGACATGGCCGGTTTCATTGTTCCGAACGGTCCAGGTGCCATGCTTCTCGTCCGCCGTGATTGTATATTTATCGCCAAGGTGGATGGTGGCCTTGCCGTCATGAACCTCATGCGTCCAGACCGGATCAATTGAGGACGACGAGCCCTGGTTCTGGGCGACCGACGCGAACTGGGGAGGCGGCGGCGGGGCGAGAAGGGTTGGAGCAACGTAGACCGGATTGAGGACGGCGGGTGCGACGAGGGCCGAAGTATTTACCGGGAGGTATTGGTAGGCCCCCACCGGGACGCCGACGGCGCCGGCGTACTGCCCCAACACCACGTTGAACATTGGAACGGCGGGCGCACCTTCAGGCACTAGCCCCACCGCCGGATTGGAACCACCCACTACGGGAAGATACGGCATTTTCATTCACTCCTATTGCATTGAAGGCAGCGACAGACTGCGAGGACCACCCGCACAATCAACTTGGCACGTTGCGCCAAGGCCCTTCAAAACCAATCCCACGCCACGGCCAGCAGCACGCGCTCTCGCGTTTCTTGTTGCGGGTGACAACAGTCTTGATCGGCGGACCACTTCTCTTAACCCCTTGCCGCATGGCAATTCGGGACTCTCACGTCGAGCGTAACCAAGTCGCAGGAAATGTATCCGGAGTACCTGTCTAAAAGCTGACGATAGGATGATCGTCCACCAGCACATCCGCTTGCGTATCGCCTGAACTAACGCTGAGAGCTCGCGACCGCAACGAAACGCTCTTCATGATGGGCGGCGGAACACGACATCTTGGGACGTGCGGAGGGCGAGCATCCACGATCTCTGAAGAACTTCGGCCGAGCCTCTCGCGTGAATGCTCGAGGCGGTCTTAGGCGCCTCGGACGGCCATGTTCGGTACAAACGCCGCTTCGAAACTGATTTCGCTCGAGTCTTGAGACCAGGCACTTGCACACGTACGCCGCAGTCGATTTGTCTACCACTTGATTGCTCGAGGCAAGCGCCACGGCAGATATCTTAAGGACGTTGTGCACGGCGCTTGATGAGCACCAGGCGATCCAGCTTTGCAGTCGAGCTGCTCGGAACCATGCTCGTTGGACCGACAGCTGGCACAGCTCATACGCCAGCAACGAGTTGCAACCGCTCAAGCTTTGAAGCGCAAGACGTACGGCGTCTTGCGCGACAACATCGGCTGAAGCGAGAGTACCGACACATTTTCCGATGAAAGATAAATTTGGCGACATCGACTCATTCCTCGGCCCTTCGAAGACTCGTCAGCTTCTTGAAAGGTAATGCTCCTAGGATGTCAGCGCTGATCTCTAGGCGAGGAGTCGTCTATTGACCGTAATGGAGATGAAGATAGGAGAATGCGATGATTGGAGAAATGATCGGAAGCGCGGCTGGTGGATACCTCGGTGGACCGCAGGGCGCGGCGATTGGCTCCGCTGTCGGTGGGGTACTCGACAAAGCTTTCGAGAGGGTTATTCACAAATTGGAGCCGGAGAAGGTTGATGATGACAAGGTCGCCAAGGACAATGGCCCTGCCGCAGGAAGCAAGCCGCAGTTCAACCACGGCAACGGCGAATTGACTCTCTCGAATGACGCGCCAAGCGCACATGTCATGATTGCATTTCCTGCCCTCATCACGCTAGCTGCGGCGTGAGGCAGGTGATCAGTAACAGTAACTTCCAAACAGAAAGGTGACTCGATATGGTTTCTCCCGTTGGTGGTTCCCCCGCCGGATTTGGACCCGCGGCGAATCAGCAGGCCGGTGCTACCGGGGACGGCGATTTCGCAGCGCAGCTCGCCGAGCTGGAGCGTGTCAGCAAACAGGCTCAGGCCAAGAGCATCATGATGCGCAGAATTACGACCGAGCTCTCGTCCGAAAAGAAGGTTGCCGACGAGCGCGTTAGCTAGCGCTGCAAGAGGGAGGCTCACGGCCGGCTCTTTTCGCGTGCGGGAGGCTCTCCATAGCTTGACGAACTCGGAACCAGCCGTACGGCAACGCCGTACGGCTTCTCTCGTTTCTCAGGAGAATCTCCGTGAATGAACCGGCTTCCGTTCATTTCGAAGTGCTATCAGGGCCTTATTCTGGGGTGAGTGGTGAAGCGCCGGTCGGAACGAGTCTTATCGGAAGTGGCCTCGATGCTGATATCGTCTTCGTCGAACAGGGGCTCGAGCCCAATCACTTCCGTCTCACCCCCCTGCACGGTTCGATTGAGATCGAGGCCCTAGCAGCCGGAGTCAGCATAGAGGGAAACGGAGATATTGCCGTAGGCAAGCGGGTTGTTATTTCTCTTCCTGCTGTCATTCATGCGGGCACGATGTCCATTCGTTGCACACAGGATTCGGCACGAGGATCAATCGGCCTATCCCGTCTTTCGATAATCGCAGTCTCGTTGGTCTTGCTGAGCTCTGTCGGGATCGCCACTCTCGCAATCAGCTTCCTGTTTGACGGCAGTGCCGGTGCAGTGAGCCCCGATGCGCCCCCTGGCGCCCCACTTCCAGCCAAGCTGACGCTCAACGGTCCTAATGATCGCCCCCTCGATGCAGCCGCCGAACTGCTGCAAGAGGAGGTGAATAAAGCGGGACTTCTCAATATCAAAATCGCGCCTGGACCAGGTGTAGTCAGCGCGGAGGGCACCGTTACCCCTGCGTTAGTCACTAGGTGGCAGGAGGTTCAGCGCTGGTTCGATCAGCATACGAACGGCTCGCTGACACTCGTAAACGGGGTGATCGTAAAGGAGGATAAGCCTCCCTCCTCAATAGCTGTCCAGGCGGTGTGGCGCGGAGCCCACCCCTATCTTCTTATTGGCGGCCAAAAATACTTCGTGGGGGCGCTGTTGAATGATGGATGGACGGTGGATCGAATCGAGGCGGGACGCGTACTGCTTAGCCGGAATGGACGACTTGCTGCTCTCCCCTATTAGAGCTCCAGTACCGCAGGAAAGGAGAATGTCATGACCAAGCTGCCGCAGCATCCTGTCGGATTTGGCACCTCTTCGCAAAGGCTCAACACCCAAGACCATGAGCCAGCGAACAAGCCGGCCCTCCCTCAAGTCCATCATTTAGAGATCGATCGCACTGATGGCGGCGGCGAGAACAGGCACGGGTCGATTTGGCCGGATACTGAGGCACCCGATCTGTCAATCGAGGCCTCGCTTGAGGTCGACGATATCGATGCCGTCTCGCGTGTCAGCCTCAACGAGAGGCGCGTCCCGATCGCTGAGATCGACCCCCGTGCGGCACTCGCTTCACTTTATGGCCGCAATCTCGCGACAGGTCTGCTCTCCTTCGTCACCCCACGCCTGCGTGATCCGGACGTGCTGCGAGCAGAGAAGCACGGTGTTCTCCTGGAGCGCTTGGCCGACCGGCTATGGGCCGGAGCGGAGAACTCGGTGGCGCGCGAAGGGATCGACGCACTGCAGCAGGAGCTCCGCCGGCTGATCCTGCTCCGGCAGAACCAGAACAGCTTGATCAAGGGCTAGCATGGTCAATTCGGGCGGATCGCACCTCGCCAGTCTACCGTCGCCGGCCGAAGCTATCAAAACCGGCGATGTCTTGCCAATCTCCGGGCAAGAGCGCGATTTGGTCTGCGCAATATCCTTCGTCCACCTTGCGTGTGGACAGAGCGCACGAGCTCTCGCTCTGTTGCGGCTCTTTGCCCATGAAGATTCGCGAGACGTCGACCTGCTTCGCATTCTTACCTATGCTCTCATCTCGGAGGGCTTTGGCAATGAAGCACTTAATGTGCTGGATAGACTCGACATGCTTGATGAGGATCCCTCTTCGCGTCTGCCCTTGACGCTTCTGCGCAGTCACGCGCTACGACGCGCCGGCCGTATGGACGAGGCGCGGGCGGTCTTCAAAGATTATGTATCCTTGCGTGGCAGGACAGCGCCAACGGAACAACAATAAGAAGGCTCTTCATGGCACACCTTCTTCGTAGGCTTATCGTGCGCGCGCCATTCCACGCGGACTTCATGGTCGCGTTCATGCTGCTTCTGGCAATCGGAATGATGATCATGCCGATCCCGATCGTCGTGATCGATATGCTGATCGGCTTCAATCTGGGTTTTGCCGTTCTGTTGCTGATGGTTGCTCTCTATCTCAGTACGCCACTGGATTTTTCATCCTTGCCGGGCGTCATCCTGATCTCTACCGTCTTTCGTCTGGCGCTGACCATCGCGACAACGCGGCTGATCCTCGCTGAAGGAGACGCCGGCAGCATCATTCACACCTTCGGTGAGTTCGTGATATCGGGGAACATCGCTGTCGGCATTGTTATATTTCTGATCGTGACCATGGTGCAGTTCATGGTTCTCGCGAAGGGAGCCGAGCGCGTCGCTGAAGTCTCCGCACGATTCACCCTCGACGCTCTGCCAGGCAAGCAGATGGCTATCGACGCGGAGCTACGCAACGGTCATATCGATCAGCGCGACGCACGCAGCCGGCGAGCCTCACTGGAGCGGGAAAGTCAACTTCATGGTGCGATGGATGGCGCCATGAAGTTCGTCAAAGGCGATGCCATCGCCGGACTCATAGTCATCTGCATCAACATGCTCGGAGGAATTAGCATCGGACTGCTCTCGAAGGGCATGTCCATTGATGAGGCGTTGCATCAATATACGCTGCTCACCATCGGCGACGCGCTGATTTCTCAGATTCCGGCGCTCCTGCTGTCGGTTACGGCTGCAACCATCGTCACACGTGTAAATGGGCCCTCCAAGCTCAAGCTTGGTGCCGATATCATCAACCAACTCACGGCCAGTACCCCGGCATTGCGGCTGGCAGCCGGCGTCTTACTTCTCATGGGGCTGATACCTGGTTTCCCCTTGTCCCCGTTTCTCATGCTGGCTGCAGTTTTTACCGGGGCGAGCTATGTCAAGGGCGGTGTGCAAGGCGCGAACACCGGCTCTAAGACGGCCGCCAACGTTAGTGCTCCGACTACGAGTCCAGCGCAGGCTCAAAAGCAAACCATACCTGCGGAGGCGCTTCCGGTCGCGCTATTGGTTGCGCCGAACCTGATAAATGCGATTGACAAAGAGGAAGTTGGGCAGCACATCGCGCGCATTTCGGCATTGGTCTCAGCCGATCTTGGCATCACGATTCCCCGCATTCCAGTCCAGGTGGATCCACGTTTGGCCCAGTCCGAGTTCAGGCTGGATGTGGAAGGGGTACCGGTTGAACGGGATCGAGTCGACCCGACGCAGCTCGCCCTCACCGACGACCGAGCGAACATTGAATTGAGCGGCATCCCGTATCGGCAAGATCCAGACACTGGCCGGATCTGGATCGAACAGAGCCATGCACCGGCTCTCAAAGCGGCCGGAATCGGGCATCACCGTCCGAGCGAAATCATCGCCTTGCGCGTCAGTTCCGTACTGACGCGATATGCGCAGCGCTTGGTCGGCATTCAAGAGACGCGACAATTGCTCGCCCGGATGGAGCAGGAATATACTGATCTGGTGAAGGAAGTGCTACGAACGACTCCAGTTCCCCGGATCGCCGAGGTCCTGCGTCGTCTGCTCGACGAGGACATCCCGATTCGTAACACCCGCCTGGTCTTGGAAGCGTTCGCCGAATGGAGCGAACGCGAGCAAAACGCTGTCCTGCTCACCGAATACGTCCGCTCCGGCCTGAAACGGCAAATCTGCTATCGCTACGCCAACGCTCACCGTGTTCTGCCCGCCTTTATCATCGAACGTGAAACTGAGGATGTGATTCGCAGTGCGGTGCGAGAAACTGCCGTCGGGCCATACCTCGCGCTGGAGGACCGGCAGAGCGAGATGTTGTTGTCGCAACTGCGTCAGATTCATTCAGGCATGCCACCAGGTCAGAGCCAGCCCGTCATCCTGAGTTCGCTGGATATCCGGCGCTTCGTCCGCGGCTTTCTCACCCGCAACGGGATCGATCTTCCTGTTCTGTCCTATCAGGATCTCGCCTCCGATTTCACGGTCCAGCCAGTGGGCTCGCTCAAGCTTACAGGTCCCAAGGAAAAAGCTCCGGCAGGAGACCAACGCAGCCAGCTCGCCACAGCCGGCTAACAGCGCACAGCAGTCGGTCGTGACAATGGACAGCATGAATTCACCTGCGAGAACATCCGCTGCTCGATGGTATGCGTTCCATCCGCCCTCGGGCTTAACTCTCCTCGCCTTGTTCGCGATTCTTGTGGTCGGAGGTTGCACCAGCTCGGATCACCCAGCCATCTCAGTACAAGCGACGCCGCGGCCAGAGTTGCTCGGCGCTAAGGACATCGATCCTGCTATGCGCGAGCGCATTGCGCACGCCCTCCTCCGGGTTACCGACGAGGAGAGTTTGCGCGAGGCTCTGAAGCAAGAACCAGACAATGTCGATGCGGCAATCTCACTTACGCAGACCCTTCTGGCACAGAAACGCGCGGGTGAGGCGCTTAAGGTAGCCGACAAGATCTTGCTTACAGCCCCTGGTGACTTGCGTGCCCTGAACGCAAAGGGGGTGGTCCTCGACGCCGAGGGGCGCCATGATGAGGCCCAAGCGCTATATCGGCAGGCTCTCGCAGCCGCCCCAGGCAATCAGATGTTGCGCAACAATCTTGGCCTATCGCTCGCACTCGCCGGGAAAGCAGACAGCGGGAACTCCAGCCTCCAACAGCTTTCGCACGAACGACGTGCGCTGGCAGAACAGCCGTAGCATACGCTTACGGTACAACCTGACTTGCAAGACGCCCGACAACCTGCAGTCAGCTTTTCGTCAGGAAGGCTGGCTATCAAGCTCCGCTCGGCCTTAGCAGGTTGACACTCAATACAGCTTTCGCAGATAGGAGCGCGAACGTCCATGTACAATCGAATAAATGCCTCACCCAGCTTTCCATGGATGGGCAATTCCGACTCTGATAGAATGACACAGTCTGCTATCGACGGTAGGCAAACAGATCAAGGCCGAAGCTTCGAGGACGTGTTCTCCCATATGCAGATAGCGCCGCGGGAGTCCTACACTGATTCATCCTCGGCGACAGCACGGCCGTACTCACTGAGCACCAGACCACCCATCGTGGAGATCTCAAGGTCCTCATTTCAGGACAAATTGGAAGATTTCTATGGGGATGAAATCGAGCATATCGCCGCCAATCCTCAGCAATACTCGCGTTCGGTGGCATTGAAAGCGGAGCGCGCTGCGGACGTTGCCTATAATCATGGCAGGAAAGAAGGCTCGGACGACGCACGACACTTCAGCTATCAATTGGGAAACAAAAGCGTTGGACTTCTCCGAACGGAAGGTGGAGCTAACATGCGTGATGTGTTCAAAGGGGAAAAGGCACGCGCGCGCTGGCGGGAACAGTTTCCCGGACGGTCTGAAATCACGTCGACGGTAGACTTTCGGGTTACGCATCCCCTCGTCGATAACGCGGGCGACATTTTGCTGGAGCATCAGCTTCGGTCAGACGGCGACAAGCCGTTAGTCCTTTCTCATCCCGTGAATCCGGAAGCAAAAGCCCGTGCAGCAGCGCTGGGTTTTGTTGAGATAGGTGACTCGATGATGGTGCTTGACCCTACCCGGCATCCCGACAAGTGGATCAAGAACAGCGACGGTGAATGGCAGCGAACAAACAAACCTCCCCTTTACCTTTCCAAAGCGGAAGAGAGTGAAGGCAGGGATACGGAACGTTCCGAGCGCGCGAGAAATGTCTCGCCGGATTGGGAGGACGATGACTTTATGTAGAGGGTCGTCTCGGCGCGGAGAGAGAGGGTATGATACGCCCCTCTCTCCATGCAGATCTTACTGCCTGCAATTATTGCCTGCGCGCCGGTCGTATCGAGCGGTAGCGGAATCTGACGGCTCAGCTGCAGGCCGCCATGTCCCTTGAGCAAGCGCCTCGTCTAGAGAGCTCGTCCTGACCCTTGCGTTTTGGCTCCATGAACGAGCCGCTCTATGCCCATGCATGCTGAGCTCAGGGACGTTGGCGCCGCTCTTTCAGTTCTAAGATGAACTATGCGTCGTCCGAATTATGGTACGCGCTCAGTGAAGGCCTTACCGGAGGCTTATAGCCGCCTGCTTCTTGTGAGTGATCTTCGTTAGGTCGTCGATAGGTAAGACGGTTGCCAACGATGCCTTTCAGCAAGCGCGCCGCACGATCTTTGTCGGTGACACCGAGCGAAGCGCGCTCGTTGCAGCGGAAAGCAAATTCAGCCAGATAGCGCCGCTTAAGATGCTGCTGGCTGACGTGGTGATACGTTCCGATGATGCCCCGGTCAAGGATTGAGAAGTAACCTTCAACGTATTGGTGTGAGCGACGCCCGAAGTGTGATAAATCGCATAAAGCAGTGCGCAAATTTCGGATTTAGGTCTTCCACATTCATCTTTTTCTTGATGGAGGGTTGTCTCCGGATCCATCAGGCGCATGAAGCAGAACGTTGCGCGATTGCTCGCGAAATTCCGGCGGATGGCCGGCAATGAAGATCCCCAGCAATTGACCGATCGGCGCGCCTTGCACTTCCGGGCCCCTTTCCTGCGAGCAGCGGACGGATTTGCTCGACGAGCGCGTCGGCTACTTTCATGGCCGCCGCCGCCTGCTTGCTCATTCTGCCCCGCGCCTCTTGCACTAAGAAACGCCGATCTACTGTAGGCGAAGAACGCGACCTGCTTGTGACTTAGTTCGCCGCCGGCTTGATGAACACACGCCCTACTTCATCATCGCTTCGACCTCTGCACGAAATGCCTGGCGCGAGGCGTCGCGTGAATAGAACATGTGGCCGCCCGGATAGACCACGAGTTTGACCCGCGGCGCCGACGCAAAGGGCGGCAACTGATCGAGCGCCAGCTTCGAGCCGAAATAGGGCGTGACAATATCGAACAGGCCGTGCGCGACCAGCACGTTCATCTTCGCGTCCGTGGCAAGGATCTCGCGCAGCTCCGACAGCGACTGCGGAGGGCTGCCGTGGCCGAAATTCCAGGCCCGCGTGACCGCGCGGTTGAGCAGTTCATAGGAGCCGTCCGGCCGCCAGTTGAGCTTGCGCGTCAGGACATCGACGGCGGCACTCGTCAGCGGCGCCGCCAGCGCATCGCCCGAGGGATCGCCGAAGCGGTAGCTATCGGAGTCCGGATAGGGATCGAGGCCGCGCACCGAGGCGTCATAACCGCCGGTCACCTTGCCGCTCTTGCGGTCGAACTCGCGGCGGAATTCGCCGCGGTCAAAGCGCCCGGCGAGCCGTCGGCTTACGGCCTGGTCGATGCCGGTCAAAGCGGCGACCTTGTCGGCGAGACGGTTGGTGGCCTCCTTGTCTGCCTCGCCCTTGTCGAGGTCGGCCAAGAATTCGCCACGCGCGTAAGCTTCGACATCGGCGAGATCGGCACGTTTGACCGCCCCCCTGCCCTCGCCCTTGGCTTCGCGGGCCACCGCGACATAGGTTGGCAGCCTCGCGACGTGTTGCAGAAAGCTCGTGCCTGTGAACTGGCGGTAGTCGAACAGTGGCGAGAGCAGGATCAGGCCCTTCACGCCGACGCCCTGCTGCATCTGCAGATTGCGCACAACCTTCGGTCCGCGAATGCCGCCATAGCTTTCGCCCGCGACATATTTCGGCGAGGAGAGCCGCTCGTGCTTCTCGAGCCAGCGGCGGATCACAAGCGCGATTGAACTGGCATCGCCATCGACCGAATAGAACCGCCTGCGCACATCCTCGCCTGTCGCCACGAAACGGCTGTAGCCGGTGCCGACGGGATCGATGAACACGAGGTCGGTGAAATCGAGCCAGGTCTCGGCGTTGGGCCTGACCTCGGGCGAGGCCGACGCCGTGACGGTTTCCGCATCGATCGGCAGCCGCCATGGCCCGGCACTGCCGAACTGCAGCCAAGCAGAGGATGACCCGGGGCCGCCATTGAAGAGGAACGTCACCGGACGCGTGGCGCGATCTGTGCCGTCGAGCTGATAGGAGGTGTAGGCGATGTCGGCCTGCGGCTCGCCCTTGTCGTCGAACATGCGGATCGAGCCCGCAGTCGCGATGAAACGAAGCGTCCGCCCGGGCAGCTCCAGCGTCTGTTTGACGGTGGAATCCGGCGGCAGGCGATGCTGCTCGGCCGCCGATGGGGAACTAGGCGCACTGGCGCCGCGCGCGCCGGGCCCGCCCTTCTGGCCGGCCGGCGTCGTGGCATCGGGGCGCGGCGGCGGATCGTCGGCCCGGGCGCTCCCCATCACGGCGCACGCAAATAGAGCGAGCGCGAGAGGGGTGTGGCGCCGCGCGGTCAAATCGAACAGCATGGAGTTTCTCCGGTCCGGCCGCACTTTCTGTCAGCGGCCGATTGCGACGGTTTAAGGTTGCGGGACGGTCTGGACTTTTACCTATAGTTGCATTCTGTTGGGTGGTTCTGCCTTATGTTGCACGAGGCGTATCTGCCAAACGGCTCTCCTCAGTTAGCTGAGAGCAGGGAACAACAAACCTACTAAGTCTAGTAGTCGCCTCTATTCCTGAGGGCACGGACCGCCTGTCGGCGGCACCGCCTGCGCAATGGCACAGAGCCTACCCAAGCACGCTGGCGCCGCCTGTCTCCGGCAAAGGGACCAACCAAAGCTCCGCGCTGGCACGACTGGGCCTATGTCGAGCTGGCCGATCTCGACGGCAGTGAATGCGATGATGAACCTTGCCAGGGAATGGACGCGAGGCTTGCCACAAGGGCCGCGTATCGGCTCGCCGCATCAAGCGCAGAGCGGAGCTGAGCGAGAAAGTGAGGATTGAGATGACCGAGAAGGAAGAGATCGACACCGTTGTCACCCCGACCGGGCGGCGCCTGGCGACGATCAAGGAGGCGTGCCGCTACGGCAGGTTCTCGCACACCAAGTGCTATGAGCTGATCAACGCCAAGCGGATCAGAGCCTACAAGTTCGACACCCGAACCCTGGTCGACCTGGATTCCATCGACGCGATGTTCGCCTCACTGCCGGAGATGTAGGCCCGATGATTCATGTGAGCTGGATCGATCGCGGCTGCGAGCCGGCGCATCCGTCGAATCCCAACTATCCCGATGGCATCGACCTCGACCTGACGCGCGGCGCCAAGCCGTTCTGCCAGACTGGCCTGCCATACCCCGCAGAGCGCTGCGGCTACTTCACCATTGCCTGCGACGTCTGCGGCTTCACCACCATGGTGACGACGGCAGGCCGGCCGGAGGACCCGAAAAGCATCAAGCTCCCTTGCCAGATCGAGCCGGTGAAATGGCGCTGACCGCATTCAAGGTGATGTCCGGCGCCGCCGCGATCTGGTCGCTGCTGATGATTGCAGCGAGCCAGCGCGACGCGGCGCCACCGGCTGCAGCGACGACCAGCGTTGCGGACGATGAGCCGCAGCGGTCGACGGCAAAGGCCGACCGGCTGCCGCTGTTCGTGCCGGCGGTCGCGCCATTGGTCGACATGGCCGAGCCGGCAATACCGAGGACCGAGCGGCGCCGCGAGCACAGGCGGCGCGACGTCTGCGAACACGGCCGTCGGTATTACCGGATCGGTCATCGTCGATACTGGCGCTGCAGGAGGGGCTGAATGGAGACGCGGCTGAATCAGGCGATCTGGTCGTTGCCGACCCCTGATCGCATCAAGCGCCAGCCGGTCTCGGCGACCGGCTACTACGTGCCTTGGTTCGTCGCCTGGATCGATCGCGAGCCGGATTTCCGGGTGATCGGTCCCGGCAAGCTCGCGCAGGCTGTCAACCGCAAGCTCTGCTGGATTTGTGGCCAGCCGCTCGGCGTCTACAAGGCGTTCCCGATCGGCCCGATGTGCGCGATCAATCGCAACATCTCGGAGCCGCCGTCGCATTGGGAATGCGCCGAGTATGCCGTGCAGGCCTGTCCGTTCCTCGCAAACCCGCGCATGCGGCGCAACGAAAAGGACCTGCCGTCCGACCATCGCGAGCCTGCGGGCACGATGATCAGAAGGAATCCGGGCGCAATCGGCATCTGGGTGACGAAGCAATACAGCGCCGTGCGCTGCGGCGATGGCGTTCTCTTTCGCCTCGGCGATCCGGAGCGCGTCGTCTGGTACCGCGAGCGCCGCAAGGCGACCCGCGCCGAGGTCGAGGAATCGATTGAGACCGGACTGCCCGAGCTGCTCAAGCGCGGCGAGATCAGCGTCGACGAACTGGCGGGCTTGCGCCGCAAGGCCGAGCAGTACCTGCCCGCATAGTATCGCGTCCACGCAGCACTACGGAGTACCTCTGAGCGGAAACCGGACCGGCTCGCCGCCCGACCTTTGCCGGCTGGCCTTATCTTTTCACGCACACTTTTGGTGGTAAAGGGCACCTATCGCCGCAAAAAACGGTAGGTTACTATACGAATCGTAGTAGCAGCCGAACCCGGCCATTGCCTGCGCCAATGGCTGAGCCGAACAATACGAAACGTTGAAAGCTGAACTTTTGGGGGTAGGGACAGTATGAATGCTGTTGAGATCGAGGAAGCCATCTCGGCTCTCGCCGAGCAGGCATTCGTCTCGGTCGAGTTCCCTTTCGCTTTCCTGCAAGCTTTCGGGAACAAGGACACGACAATCAAGCGGCTGCGTGCGGGTGCATCCAACAAGTCCGATCTGGGCGGTGTCCTGCAAACGAACCATATCCACATCGCGGTCTGTGCGCCAGGCGACGTCACTAAGACCCTTGCCGCCCTCAAGGCCAGTCCGGCGACGGCCAGGGCGAAGGCGCGGTACATCCTCGCCACCGACGGCGAGACGCTCGAAGCTGAGGAGCTAGAATCGGACGAAGCGCCGATTGCTTGCGCCTATCGGGACTTCCCGGACCATTTTGGTTTTTTCCTGCCGCTCGCCGGAATCACCACGGTCAAGCAAGTCCGCGAAAGCTCTTTCGATATCCGCGCCACAAGCCGCCTGAACAGGCTCTACGTCGAGCTTCTGAAAGACAACCCTGAATGGGGTACGGTGGAGCGCCGCCCGGAAATGAACCATTTCATGGCGCGGCTGATCTTCTGCTTCTTCGCTGAGGACACCGACATCTTTGAAGGCAACCGTCTGTTCACGACCACGATCGAGCAGATGAGCGAGCGAAATTCCGCGAACACCCATGAGGTGATCAGCGAACTGTTCCGGGCCATGAATACGAAGCGCGACGATCGGGAGCCAGCCGGAATTGCGCGGTGGGCGAACAAATTCCCTTATGTCAATGGTGGCCTATTTGCGGGGAATACCGATGTGCCGTGCTTTAGCCGGATCGCGCGTTCCTATCTGCTCCACATCGGTAATCTCGACTGGACAAAAATCAATCCGGATATCTTTGGATCGATGATCCAAGCTGTAGCCGACGATGAAGAGCGTGGCGCGCTCGGCATGCATTACACAAGCGTGCCGAATATCCTGAAAGTGCTAAATCCGCTGTTCCTCGACGACCTGCGGGCGCAACTTGAGGAGGCCGGAAACAATCCTCGCACTCTGCTCAATCTGCGCAAACGCATGGCAAAGATCAGGGTGTTCGATCCGGCCTGCGGCTCCGGCAATTTTCTTGTCATCGCATACAAGGAAATGCGCGAGATCGAGGCCGAGATCAATCGGCGGCGCGGCGAATCCGACCGGCGCAGCGAAATTCCCCTTACCAACTTCCGAGGAATCGAGCTTCGCGATTTTCCTGCCGAGGTCGCGCGTCTAGCACTGATCATCGCAGAGTACCAATGCGACGTTCTTTATCGCGGACAGAAGGAAGCTTCGGCCGATTTCCTGCCGTTGGATACACAGAACTGGATTGTCTGTGGCAACGCGCTGCGGCTCGACTGGTTAAGTATCTGCCCGCCGACCGGCACGGGCGTGAAGCATCACGCGGACGACCTATTTCACACGCCGCTCGATCAGGCGCAGATCGACTTTGAAAATGAAGGAGGAGAGACCTACATCTGCGGCAATCCACCTTATCTTGGCTTCACGTGGCAGAGCGCAGAACAAAAGGCCGAGGTTCGCGCGCTGCTTGGTGGACGAACGTCCTCCAGTGGATTTCTTGACTACGTCGCTGGCTGGTTCATCAAGGCGGCTGAGTACATGGCGAGCACGAATGCGGTTGCTGCCTTCGTGGCCACAAATTCAATCTGCCAAGGGCAATCTGTAACGATATTGTGGCCGGTCCTATTCAGCGCCGGTTGCGATATTCTCTTCGCCTACACGTCGTTCAAGTGGTCGAACCTCGCAAGTAATAAGGCTGGCGTGACGGTAGTCATAGTGGGGATCGGCCGACCAACCAGCGCACCTCGTCGTCTTTACCAACACGACGAACAAAATAGCCTTACAGTCCGCGAGGGGGCGTCAATCACACCATATCTGACACTTGGTCCTCGCGTCATCGTCGAAAAGCGGTCCTCTCCGATCAGCGAGCTGAGTGTGATGGAGTTCGGAAACAAGCCGAGTGACGGTGGTCACTTGCTGTTGCGCTCCGACGAAATCGCGTCGCTTGGCTTAAATGATGCGCAGCGGAATAAGTTTCTCCGACGGATTTACGGAGCGCAGGATTTCATAAACGGTGGCTCGCGGTTTTGCATTTGGATCGAGGATCAGAATCTCAAGGAAGGTTTAGCTATTGAACCGCTCAATGCCCGCGTGGAAGAGGTTCGCAGGATAAGGCTGGCGAGCCGAGACAAAGGTGCGAATGCCTTAGCTAGGCGGGCGCACCAGCTTACTCATAGGTCAGAACTATAGGCGACATTGTTGCGGCGTTGGTGTATGCTATCGGCATGAAACGCGACGGCCGACAACTTGACCATCGAACCCTGGAAGAAATCCGCATGATGGCGTTGGAGCGAGTGCGCGAAGGTGAAAAGCCGAGCGCCGTCGTCGAGA
>NZ_JBVAPG010000169.1:0-16641 GCF_055413685.1 Bradyrhizobium sp. LeoA1Lang
CCGAGGGCTGCTGGACCGTCAGCTACGGCCCGATCATGCTCGGCACCATCGCCTATCAGAGCGATGAACTCCGAAAACCAAAGCGCAAGCGCTGTGGACTTGGGGACAACGCTGCGCGTTGCCCCCAAGGTCCACAGCCCCAGCAACAGCAGACCTGAACGAAACGAGAATTGTGTTACCCATGTCGTCGGTTTGAAGTGTTACCCATGTCGCCGGTTGCTCACGTGCATGCAATGCCCGTGCAGATACAAGGGGTTGTCTCCACGGGCGACCGTCCTCGTGGAGAGAACCCCTCACCCGAATGAGTCCAGTAGCAGAAGCGGAGCAGCCCTCTCCCACAAGGGGCGAGGGCACATCAACTGGCAGCGCGAACGCGTAAAGCTCCTGCGCAATCCAGCCTCGTAGGGTGGGCAAAGCGAAGCGTGCCCACCATTTCTTGCGGAGTGCGGATGGTGGGCACGCTTTGCTTTGCCCACCCTACACGATCTACAGAAACTCGCGTCCCTCGTGCGCGCGAAACAGCAGGCAGGCGTCGCCGTATGAATAGAACCGATAGCCCGCCGCGATCGCATGCGCATAGGCCTGCTTCATCGTCTCGAGCCCGGAGAAGGCCGACACCAGCATGAACAGGGTCGAGCGCGGCAGATGGAAATTGGTCAGCAGGATATCGACCGTGCGAAAGCGGTAGCCGGGCGTGATGAAGATCGCGGTGTCGCCGGTGAATGGCTGGATGGTGCCATCCTCCCTCGCAGCGCTTTCGAGCAGCCGCAGCGAGGTGGTGCCCACCGCGACGATACGCCCGCCTTTGGCGCGCGCCGCGTTCAGCGCGGCAGCGGTCTCTGCGGAAACGCTGCCCCACTCGGAATGCATCCTGTGCTCGGACGTGTCGTCCACCTTCACCGGCAGGAATGTCCCTGCCCCGACATGCAGAGTCAGTCTGACAATATCGACGCCGTGGCCACGCAGCGCAGCTTCGAGCGCCGGCGTGAAATGCAGGCCCGCGGTCGGGGCTGCGACCGCGCCCTCATTGGCCGCGAACATGGTCTGGTAGTCGGCGGCATCCTGATCGTCTGGCGTGCGCTTCGAGGCGATGTAAGGCGGCAGCGGCGGGGCACCGAGATCGGCAATGGCCTGGTCGAGCGCGGGCCCGTGGAAGGAGAATGACAGCGTCACCTCGCCTTCCTGCGCCTTGGCTTCGACCTGCGCATCGAGATGCCCGAGCAGGCAGACCCTGCCCTCATTGCCGAAGCGGACAGTGTCGCCTTCCGCCAGTTTCTTCGCCGGCTTCACCAGCGCCTGCCAGCGCGAACCATCGAGCCGCTTGATCAGCGTCGCCTCGATCTTCGGCTCGGTCTCGCGGCCGATGCGCCGGCCCTTCAACTGCGCCGCGATCACCTTGGTGTCGTTGACCACGAGCTGGTCGCCCGGCTCGAGCCATTGCGGCAGCTCGGCCACGGTGCGGTCGCGCAGCACGCCGTCCCCCTGCACCACCAGCATCCGCGCAGCGTCGCGCGGACTCGCGGGTCGCAGCGCGATCCGTTCAGGCGGGAGGTCGAAGTCGAAGAGGTCGGTGCGCATCGGGCCAAGCGACGTACATCAGACCCTCGTCCTGAGGAGCGCGGAACGCGCGTCTCGAAGGATGAGGCCCGGCTGTGGCAGCATAGGGGCCATGGTTCGAGACGGCGCGTTGCGCCTCCTCACCATGAGGGGAAACAATTACTCCGCGTCGGCAGCCATCCTTGCCTTGACGATCTTGTCCGGGTTCTGCACCGGCTCGCCGCGCTTGATCTTGTCGACGTTCTCCATGCCCTCGGTGACCTTGCCCCAGACCGTGTACTGGCCGTTGAGGAAGGAGGCGTCGTCGAAGCAGATGAAGAACTGGCTGTCGCCGGAATCCGGGTTCGCGGCGCGTGCCATCGAGGCGGTGCCACGGACATGCGGCTCCTTGTTGAACTCGGCCTTCAGCTTCTTTCCGGAACCGCCGGTGCCGGTGCCTTGCGGGCAGCCGGTCTGGGCCATGAAGCCCTCGATCACGCGGTGGAACACGATGCCGTCGTAGAAGCCCTCGCGCACCAGTTCCTTGATGCGGGCGACATGGTTCGGCGCGACGTCCGGCCGCATCTCGATGGTGACGGGCCCCTGGGTGGTTTCCAGGATCAGAGTATTTTCGGTGACAGCCATGCTCGCCTCTCTTTGGCTTCGGGTTGACGTTTGCGGGTTCGGAAAGGGATCGCCATCGGCCGGCCGGCAACCGCTCCGCCCAGTGCATCGGTAAATGGCAACGGCGTGCAGCGTTCCAAGGCCTGCATCACGGCGATGCGGTATTGCAACCGGTCATTCTCGCTGGCCTCTGCCGTCTCATAGGTGATCCTGGGACGGCCGAGGATTGCGCCCTGGCGGTTGAAGCTGACGATCACGGTGATGTCGATCGGGTTGGCCTGCGACAGCGGCGGCGGCTTGAAGCAACTGTGCAGCTTTATGAAAAGATCCTTGAGCGTATCAAGCTTTTCGGGCGCCGGCTGCGCCCGCGCCGTGCAGGCAAGCAGCATCAGCGGCGCTGCAAACCAGAGCAATGGTTTGCCGCGCAGCATCGCCTGAACTCACTTGATGTCGGATGCGACTTGCACCTTCACCATCTTGTCGGGATCGGTCACCGCACCGCTCGGGGAGCCTGCGGGGGCCTTCTTCAACTTGTCGACCACGTCCATGCCGGACACCACTTCGCCGATCACGGTGTATTGGTTGTTCAGGCTCGGGCCGTCCGCGAACATGATGAAGAACTGCGAGTTGGCGCTGTCGACGCTGTCGCCGCGCCGCGCCATGCCTACGATACCACGCTTGAAGGGGACGTTCGAGAATTCCTGCTTCAGGTTCGGGTATTTCGAGCCGCCGGTGCCGTTGAAGTTCTGGCCGTCGCCGGTCTGCGCCATGAAGCCATCGATCACGCGGTGAAACGGCACGTTGTTGTAATAGCCCTCGCGCGCGAGCTGCTTGATGCGCTCGGCATGCTGCGGTGCGATGTCCGTCCTAAGCTTGATGAGGATGCGGCCCTTGCTGGTGTCGATCACGATTGCATTGGCCTTGTCCAGATTGGCCGGCAAGGGCTGCGCGACCGCGGGAGCCACACAGAGGAGCGCGGCGAGAACGGCGAGGATTCGGATCATGAAAACTCCGGAACGGATATCTGAGAAGAGCGCGAGAGCTAGCTGGCGAATTTGGCCTTGAGTCGGACGGCAACGGCCTTGGGCACGAAGTTGGAGACATCGCCGCCCATGCCGGCGATCTGGCGCACCAGGGTGGCCGTGATCGGCCGGACCGTCGGCGAGGCCGGCAGGAACACGGTGTGCACGTCGGGCGCCATGGCTTCGTTCATGCCGGCCATCTGCATCTCGTAGTCAAGGTCGGTGCCGTCCCGCAGGCCCCGGATCAGAATCGTAGCACCGGCGCGTTGCGCCGCGGTGACGACAAGGTCATCGAACGTGATGCATTCGAACCCACAGCTGGCTTTGGCGGCGACGGGGCCGAATACCTCCTGCAGCATCACCAGGCGCTCCTCGACCGAAAACAGGGGCTTCTTCCCCGGATGGACGCCGATGGCGACGATCAGGCGGTCGCAGAGGACGACGGCGTGCTTGACCACGTCGAGATGGCCGTTGGTAACCGGGTCAAACGAGCCGGGATAAAGCGCGGTGCGAGGCATATCCCCCTCTAACCTGCCTAGGGCTGGCCGGCAAGCCAGCCGGGTTCCCAGGCGGCCCTGAACCCCAATGTTTCATCTATCTGGCGCCGACGAAACAAAATCCCGGGGCAACGAAATCATTTTCGCCCCCGGTGAAGACGGCAGGAAACGGGCGACCTCTATCACCCCCGCCAACGAAACGACGGGCCGCCAAGGCCCACTGACAGGGAACCGTCATGATCAAGGCACTTTCCGCCGTCGCCGTTGCCGCCTTCATTGCCGCCGCGCTCACCGTTCTTCCCGGCTTTGCGCCCCAGGTCGAAGCCAGCGTGCCCCGCCCTCTCGCCAAGGCCGACCGGCTGGATATCCGCCTCGCCGCCAAGGACTGCTCGCAGCAAACCTGGCCGAACTTCGACGCTTCCTGCCTCCGCAACGCCGGCTCCCAGAACGGTGTTCGCGAAGCCCGCCTCGTCACCGCCGATCGTACCCCGTAACCTCGGCTTTCCCCGCCCCCGCAGCAACACAGTGGTAATTTGCGACGTCTCGTCGCAGACTGCCGTCTTGGTCGCGCCCTTCGGACGATCCGGTGGGTGCGATGCAATCGGGGGTCTCGCCGATGTCAAGCACGCCCGCCATTGCCTCAGGCCATCCGCCGAGCCCGCTTCCTCTTGCAACAACCATCGGCGCACTTGGCGTCGTCTATGGCGATATCGGGACCAGTCCCCTTTACGCGCTCAAGGAGGCAGCCAGGGCGGCCGCCCATGGCGGCGCGATCACGCCGGACGCCGTCCTGGGCGTGGTATCGCTGATCCTGTGGGCGCTGATCCTGATCATTTCGATCAAATACGCGCTCCTGATCCTGCGTGCAGACAACCGCGGCGAAGGCGGGATCGTGGCGATATTGGCGCTGCTCCACGCGCGCAATGCGCCGCCGGGCACCTGGCGCGCGCAGCTTCTGGTCGTCGGCCTCATCGGCGCCGCCCTGCTCTATGGCGACGGCGCAATCACCCCGGCGATCTCGGTCTTGAGCGCGATCGAAGGATTGAAGGTGGACGCGCCATCGCTGGCGCCGGCGGTCGTGCCGATCACCATCGTGATTCTGGTCGGCCTGTTTGCGATGCAGAAGCAGGGCACCGGCTTCATCGGCCGGATCTTTGGACCGGTGATGCTCGGCTGGTTCCTTGTTCTCGCCGCGCTCGGCATCCACGGCATCGTTCAGGCGCCTGGAGTGCTCGCGGCGCTCAGCCCGTTCTATGCTTTCAATTTCCTGATCCACCAGAATTTCCACATCAGCTTCGCCATCCTCGGCGCAGCTTTTCTCGCGGTCACCGGCGGTGAGGCGATGTATGCCGACATGGGGCACTTTGGGCGGTTTCCGATCCGGCTCGCCTGGTTCGCCGTCTGTCTGCCCGCGCTGGTGCTCAACTATTTCGGGCAGGCCGCGCTGTTGATCACCGATCCGAGCGCGCTGGACCATCCATTCTTCCAGCTCTCGCCAGACTGGCTGCACTACCCGCTGGTCGCTTTCTCCACGATCGCCACCGTGATCGCCTCCCAGGCGATCATCTCGGGCGTGTTCTCGCTGACCCAGCAATCGATCCAGCTCGGCTTTCTGCCGCGGATGCACATCCTCCACACCACCAGCGACGCGATCGGCCAGATCTATGTGCCGCTGGTGAACTGGCTGCTCGCCGCCGCGACGCTTGGCGCGGTACTGGGCTTTGGCACTTCGGATGCCCTCGCCGGCGCCTATGGCATCGCGGTGTCCTTATTGATGGCGATCACCACGCTGCTGGCGGCGCTGGTTGCGATCCAGTGGGGCTACTCGCCGCTGATCGTGCTCGCCGTCAACGGTTTCTTCCTTGTTATCGACCTCATCTTCTTCGCGGCCAACTCGACCAAGCTGCACGAAGGCGGCTGGTTTCCGCTGCTGCTGGCAGGCTCGATCGCGTTCCTGATGCTCACCTGGCGCGCTGGCGTGAAGCTGGTCGAGCGTGCCCGCGCAAAACTGCGGCAACCAGAGGAAGATTTGATCGAGACCGCCATCAATAAGTGCCGTGCCCGCCTTCCGGGCACTGCCGTGTTCCTCGCCGCCGCGCCGACCGGCGTGCCGCTCGCGCTGACGCAATTCGTCAAGCACAACCACGTCCTGCACGAACGCGTGCTTTTGGTCACCGTGCAGATCGAGGAATCCCCGCGCATTTCCGAGGGCGACCGCGCCGAGATCATCGACATCATCCCGGGCATCACGCGCGTCATCCTGCACTACGGCTTCATGCAATACCCGACCATCTATGAGGGCCTGCAACTCGCCTGCCGGCAGGGCAAGCTGCCCGGTATCGATCTCTCCGACGTCACCTACTATATCGGCCGCGAGACCATCATCCCGCGCGAGGACGTTCCGGGCATGTGGGTCTGGCGGGAATCAATCTTCGCATTCCTGCAACGCAACGCCGAACGCACTGCGGCGTTCTTCGGCGTGCCGACCGGACAGGTGGTGGAATTCGGGACAGAAATCGAGATCTGACCGGCCGGTGATCTCGATGATCGGGGGCAGTCGGCGGCACTAAAGCGCGATGACTTATCTTCGAATCGTCATCCCGCTTTAGCTCTTTGTTTGAGCATGATCTTTTTCGGAAAACCGGTATCCACTTTTCCGGATCATGCTCTAGCCGCCGTTGCCGTTCTCGCCATTCTCGCTGTCGTCGCCGATATGCTCGACCGAGACGACATGCTCGTCGTCGGCGGTGTCGAACACGATGACGCCCTGAGTCGAGCGGCCGGCGATGCGGATGTCGCCGACGGGGCAGCGGATGAGCTGGCCCTTGTCGGTGACCAGCATGATCTGGTCGGCCTCCTCGACCGGGAACGAGGCTATCAGCTTGCCGTTGCGGCTGTTGACGCTCATGGCGACGATGCCTTTGCCGCCGCGGCCAGTGGTGCGGTACTCGTAGGACGAGGTCCGCTTGCCGTAGCCATTCTCGGACACCGTCAGCACCACCTGCTCCTGCGCCGACATGTCGACATAGCGCTCCTGTGAGAGCTGGATCGCGCCCGTGGCCTCCTCGGCCTCGGTCTCCGACGGCTCCTCGGCGACAGCTTCGCCCGCGACCGCGCGGCGCATCTTCAAGTAAGCCGAGCGCTCGTCCGAGGTCGTCTCGACATGGCGCAGGATCGCGAGCGAGATCAGCTTGTCGCCTTCGGCGAGCGAAATGCCGCGCACGCCCATCGAGGTGCGGCCGGTGAAGACGCGCACGTCGGTGACGGCGAAACGGATGCACTGGCCGCCGGCGGCGGTCAGCAACACGTCGTCACGCTCGGTGCAGATCTGCACGTCGACGATCGCCTCGCCCTCCTCCAGCTTCATGGCGATGATGCCGGAACGGCGGACGTCGACGAAGTCGGACAGCTTGTTGCGACGGACATTGCCGCCGGTGGTGGCGAACATCACGTCGAGATTGCTCCAGGAGGATTCGTCCTCCGGCAGCGGCATGATGGTGGTGATGCGCTCGCCCTGCTCCAACGGCAGGATGTTGATCAGCGCCTTGCCGCGCGCATTCGGCGCGGCCATCGGCAATCGCCAGACCTTCTCCTTGTAGACCTGGCCACGTGAGGAGAAGAACAGGACCGGCGTGTGGGTGGAGGCCACGAACACGCGGCTGACGAAATCCTCGTCGCGGGTCTGCATGCCGGCGCGGCCCTTGCCGCCGCGGCGCTGGGAGCGATAGGTCGACAGCGGCACGCGCTTGACATAGCCGGCGTGCGACACCGTCACCACCATGTCTTCGCGCTGGATCAGATCCTCGTCCTCGACCTCGCCTTCCTGCTCGGCGATAACAGTCCTGCGCGGCGTGGCGAACTGGGCCTTCACCTCCGCAAGCTCGGTCTTGACGATCGCCTGCACCCGGGCGCGCGAGCGCAGGATGTCGAGATAGTCGGATATCTCGGCCGCAAGCTTGGTGAGCTCCTCGCCGATCTCGTCGCGGCCGAGCGCGGTCAGGCGCTGCAGCCGGAGGTCGAGGATTTCCCTCGCCTGCTCCAGCGAAAGGCGGATGGTGCCATCCGGATTGATGCGGTGGCGCGGATCGTCGATCAGCGTGATCATGTCTTCGACGTCCCGCGCCGGCCAATCGCGCGACATCAGGGTTTCGCGCGCGGCCGCCGGATTCGGCGAAGAGCGAATGACGCGGATGACCTCGTCGATATTGGCAACCGCGATGGCCAGGCCCACCTGGAGGTGGGCGCGGTCGCGTGCCTTGCCGAGCAGGTATTTGGTGCGCCGGGTCACCACCTGTTCGCGGAAGGCGACAAAGATCGTGAGCAGATCCTTCAGGTTCATCTGCTGCGGACGGCCGGAATCGAGTGCCAGGATGTTGGCCGGGAAGTTGGTCTGCAGCGGCGTGAAGCGGTAGAGCTGATTCAGCACCACATCCGGCATCGCCTCGCGCTTCAGTTCGATCACGACGCGGAAACCTTCGCGATCGGATTCGTCGCGCAGGTCGGAAATCCCCTCGATCTTCTTCTCGCGGATCAGCTCGCCGATCCGCTCGACCATGTTCGCCTTGTTAACCTGGTACGGGATCTCCGTGATGATGATCGCCTCGCGATCCTTTCGCAGGGTATCGATCGCGACCTTGCCGCGCATCACGATCGAACCGCGGCCGAGATGATAGGATGCTCGGATACCCGCTCGACCGAGGATGATGCCGCCGGTGGGGAAATCCGGCCCCGGAATGATGTTGATGAGTTCGTCGATGGTGAGCGCCGGATTGTCGATCAGCGCCACACAGGCGTCGACGACCTCGCCGAGATTGTGCGGCGGGATGTTGGTGGCCATGCCGACGGCGATGCCGCCCGCGCCATTGACCAGCAGGTTCGGAAACCGCGTCGGCAAGACCGACGGCTCTTGCTCAGAGTTGTCGTAGTTGGCCTGGAAGTCGACCGTGTCCTTCTCGATGTCCGCCAGCACAGCCTCTGCCGCCCGCGTCAGGCGCGCTTCGGTGTATCGGTAGGCTGCCGGCGGATCACCGTCGACCGAGCCGAAATTGCCCTGGCCGTCGATCAGCGGCACGCGCATCGAAAAATCCTGCGCCATGCGCACCATGGCGTCGTAAATCGACTGGTCCCCGTGCGGGTGATACTTACCGATGACGTCGCCGACCACGCGCGCGGACTTGACGTACTTCTTGTCCGGCGTGTGCCCCTGGTCGTACATCGAATACAGGATGCGGCGGTGGACCGGCTTCAGCCCGTCGCGCGCATCGGGGAGCGCCCGCGCCACGATCACGCTCATGGCGTAGTCGAGGTAGGACTTCTTCATCTCGTCGAGGATGGAAACGGGACGAATGTCGGAGGGCCCCGACGGCTCGCCGGGCTTGTCGTCTTCAGGTTCTGACAAAGGGGGAATCCGGGTCGGTTCTACTGTAGAATCATATAGCGTATCAGGGGCTCGATCACCACCCCGGAACGGTCTAGGCGACCGGTTTTTCCCTTCGTTTTTTCATAGACTTACGGGCTTGACGGGCGCGCCGCGGGAACGCCCTGGCGGGGTGCGGCAAGGGCGCCGTCCCAGGTAAGGAGACTGCCGGCGGGCCGTCGGCGGCGCCTGCATCACTCCGCCCTGTCGGTTAGATCGATTTCCTCACAGTTCACATCAACCGGAACCACGAGGAACCCGGCCACGACACATCGAGCAACATCAATTGCTTGAGGCTTATATCCTGCAATCATTGAAGAGGATAAGTTCGACGCAAGCCGTATCGCGCGAGGGAGATTTTTCATCCTCACGCGATCTTTCCGGCAACGTACCACGCGATCAGAACGGGATATCGTCGTCCATGTCGTTGTTGCGGGCGCCGGCCGGCACGGCGCGGCGTGGCGCGGAACTCGAGGGGCCGCTGACGCCGAAATCGCCGCCACCGCCGCCCATGTCGTCGGAGAAGCTGCCGCCACCGCCCTTGCCGTCCAGCATCGTGAGGTTGGAGTTGAAGCCCTGCAGCACCACTTCGGTCGAATATTTCTCGACCCCGCTCTGATCGGTCCATTTCCGGGTCTGGAGCTGGCCCTCGACATACACCTTGGCGCCCTTCTTCAGATATTGCTCGGCGACCTTGGCGAGGCCTTCATTGAAGATGACGACACGGTGCCACTCGGTCTTTTCCTTGCGCTCGCCGGTGGCCCGGTCGCGCCAGGCCTCGGAGGTCGCGACGCTCAGATTGGCGATCGGACGACCGTCCTGGGTCCGCCGGATTTCCGGGTCCTTGCCGAGATTGCCCACCAGAATGACCTTATTTACGCTTCCCGCCATCGCCGCTCTCCACTCGATCACTGGGCCGGCCGGTTGCACGGCGGCCACATTCAGTCTTCGCTAACCACATCTTACATTGCTGACGGACCCTATACGCTCGCCGACACCGTCGGGCGCAGCCATTCCCCATCCATCCCGCATTTATCCACATATAGCACCAGCCGCGCCACTGTTCCAGTTTTGTTCCTTACAACTTGCCGTAAACATGGTGACATTGTGGCCCAATTTTGGTGCGGCGGGAATGGAACCCGAGACCGACCCTCGGGTTCCAGAAAACATCAAACAAATCATTAACTTATGTTATCCGCACTTCGCCCCTAACTGTTGCGTTTGGGCGACGGTATTTCCGGTTGAATCGGGGTATGCTTAAAACGACGGCGCGGCGCTCGCGTCTTTAATACCGTAACGCTTCGGGACCCAATTGAAGCGAACAAAGGCTGGAGAGCTACGATGAAGAAGTTTTTGCTTGGAACGGTTGCCTTGGTTGCGCTGGCTGCGCCGGCCTCGGCTGCCGATCTTGCCGCACGTCCCTATGTGAAGGCCCCGCCGGCGCCGGTCGCAGTCGTCTACGACTGGACCGGGTTCTATATCGGCGGCAACGGCGGCTGGGGAACGAGCCGCAACCGCTGGGACGTCCTTGGTTTCAGTGACGGCTCCCATAACGCCGACGGCGGCACTGCTGGTGGTCAGATCGGCTATCGCTGGCAGATGGGCACCTGGGTGTTCGGCGTCGAAGGCCAGGGCAACTGGGCCGACTTCAAGGGCAGCAACATCAGCCTGCTGACGGGCATCGACACCAACGAGACGAGGGTCGACGCCTTCGGCCTGATCACCGGCCAGATCGGCTATGCCGCCAACAATGTGCTGTTCTATGTCAAGGGCGGCGCGGCCGTGGTCGCCGATCGCTACCGCGTGCGTGACGCCTTCACCGGTTTCCCGATCACCAACGACATCAACGACACCCGCTGGGGAGCCTCGGTTGGCGCTGGCATCGAATACGGCTTCGCGCCGAACTGGTCGGTCGGCGCCGAGTACAATCACATCTTCCTGGGCAATCGCTCCTACGATTTCATCAACAATGGCTTCGCCGGCCCGGCCGGCAGCCTCTTCGCCACCGAGAATATCAAGCAGGACATCGACCTCGTCACCGTCCGCGTGAACTACAAGTTCGGCTTCGGCGGCGCTCCGCTCATCGGGCGGTACTGATCGCGCGATCGGATATCAATCTTAAGAAAAGGCCGGCCTTGCGCCGGCCTTTTTGTTTGCGTGTCGTTAGTTCCGAGCCGCTCATCTGCGAAGCTCCGCTTGCGCGAGCATCCTCTTGCTGCCAGCTACTGCCAAATCTGCACGCAAGAAATGCGACCTGAAAACAAATCGTTGATGATTCGTCCTGAGTACTGGAAATCATCACTCGTTCTTCCTATGTTCCGGCATCACCCCATCGGCGCCGTGGTACGGATTTCCGCCGACGCGCGCCCATAACGTGGCGCGCTTACAAGCGCCTGGAAATGCCGATATGGATGAAGTGCTCAGGGCGAAGCGCCAACCGACCGCCGGCTCCTCAACGCGTGCCATCACGATCCGCGGCGCGCGGGAGAACAACCTCAAGAACATCGACGTCGAGATTCCGCGCGACAGGCTGGTCGTGTTCACCGGCCTGTCCGGCTCCGGCAAGTCCTCGCTCGCCTTCGACACCATCTATGCCGAAGGCCAGCGCCGCTATGTCGAATCGCTCTCGGCCTATGCCCGCCAGTTCCTGGAGATGATGCAGAAGCCGGACGTCGACCAGATCGACGGCCTCTCGCCCGCCATCTCCATCGAGCAGAAGACCACCTCGAAGAATCCGCGCTCCACCGTCGGCACTGTCACCGAGATCTACGACTACATGCGCCTGCTCTGGGCCCGCGTCGGCGTGCCCTATTCGCCGGCCACGGGGCTGCCGATCGAGAGCCAGACCGTCTCGCAGATGGTCGACCGCGTGCTGGCGCTGCCCGAAGGCACCCGCCTCTATCTGCTGGCGCCGGTCGTGCGCGGCCGCAAGGGCGAATACAGGAAGGAGCTCGCCGAATATCTCAAGAAGGGTTTCCAGCGCGTCAAGATCGACGGCACCTTCCATGAGCTCGCCGAAGCGCCGACCCTCGACAAGAAGTTTCCGCACGACATCGATGTCGTCGTCGACCGCATCGTGGTGCGCCCCGACATCGGCCAGCGGCTCGCGGAGAGTTTCGAGACCGCGCTCAAGCTCGCCGAAGGCCTCGCCGTGATCGAATTCGCCGATGCCCCGGCGGCGGCACCGGTGGAGGAAAAGAAGAAGACCGCAAAGATCCACGACAAGAGCGGACCCGAGCGCATCCTGTTCTCGGAAAAGTTCGCCTGCCCGGTCTCCGGCTTCACCATCCCCGAGATCGAGCCGCGGCTGTTCTCGTTCAACAATCCTTATGGCGCCTGCCCCGCCTGCGGCGGCCTCGGCGTCGAGCAGCATGTCGACGAGGACCTCGTCATTCCCGACAAGGATCTGTCCTTGCGCAAGGGCGCGATCGCACCGTGGGCCAAGTCCTCCTCGCCCTATTACCTGCAGACGCTGACCGCGCTCGGCAAGCACTACAAGTTCACGCTCGACACCAAGTGGAAGGACCTGGCGAAAAAGACGCAAAACGCGATCCTGCACGGCTCCGGCGACGACGAGATCAAGTTCTCCTATGAGGACGGCGTCCGCTCCTATGACACCAAGAAGCCGTTCGAAGGCGTGATCACCAATATCAACCGCCGCTACCGCGAGACCGAGAGCGAATGGGCGCGCGAAGAGCTGGCGAAGTACTTCACCGATATCCCCTGCGCCGCCTGCAACGGCCATCGCCTCAAGCCGGAAGCGCTGTGCGTCAAGATCGGGGGCAAGCATATCGGCGAGATCTCCGAGCTCTCGGTGAAGCGCGCCGGCGAGTGGTTCGAGAGCGTGCCGGAAGCACTGAACACGCAGCAGAACGAGATCGCCGCCCGCGTCCTGAAGGAGATCCGCGAGCGGTTGACCTTCCTGCTCGACGTCGGCCTCAACTATCTCACGCTGTCCCGCTCCTCCGGGACATTGTCCGGCGGTGAAAGCCAGCGCATCCGCCTGGCTTCCCAGATCGGCTCGGGTCTCACAGGCGTGCTCTATGTGCTGGACGAGCCCTCGATCGGCCTGCATCAGCGCGACAACGCACGCCTCCTGGATACGCTGAAGCGGCTGCGCGACCTCGGCAACACCGTGGTCGTGGTCGAGCATGACGAGGACGCGATCCGGCTGGCCGATTACGTGCTCGACATCGGCCCCGGCGCCGGCATGCATGGCGGCCATATCGTCGCCCAGGGCACGCCATCAGACATCATGCGCAATCCGAAATCGCTGACCGGCAAATATCTCACCGGCGAGCTTTCGGTGCCGATCCCCGACCGGCGGCCGCCGAACCATCGCCGCACCATCAAGGTCGTCAACGCGCGCGGCAATAACCTGAAGAACGTCACGGCGGAGATTCCGCTGGGGCTGTTCACCTGCATCACCGGCGTCTCCGGCGGCGGCAAGTCGACGCTCCTGATCGACACGCTCTACAAGGCGATCGCCCGCAAGCTCAACAATGCGAGCGAAGCCGCCGCGCCCCACGACCGCATCGAGGGCCTTGAGCATATCGACAAGATCATCGACATCGACCAGTCGCCGATCGGCCGCACCCCGCGCTCCAACCCCGCGACCTACACCGGCGCCTTCACGCCGATCCGCGAATGGTTCGCCGGCCTGCCCGAGGCCAAGGCGCGCGGCTACGAGCCCGGCCGCTTCTCGTTCAACGTCAAGGGCGGCCGTTGCGAGGCCTGCCAGGGCGACGGCGTCATCAAGATCGAGATGCACTTCCTGCCCGACGTCTACGTCACCTGCGACGTCTGCAAGGGCAAGCGCTACAACCGCGAGACGCTGGAGGTGCTGTTCAAGGGCAAGTCGATCGCCGACGTGCTCGACATGACCGTGGAAGAAGCCGCCGAATTCTTCAAGGCGGTGCCGCGCGTGCGCGAAACCTTCCAGACCCTGCACCGCGTCGGCCTCGACTACATCCACGTCGGCCAGCAGGCGACCACGCTGTCCGGCGGTGAAGCCCAGCGCGTCAAGCTGGCAAAGGAGCTGTCAAAGCGCGCCACCGGCCGCACGCTCTACATCCTGGACGAGCCCACCACCGGCCTGCACTTCCACGACGTCGCAAAACTCCTGGAGGTGCTGCACGAGCTGGTCGCCCAGGGCAACACGGTCGTCGTCATCGAGCACAACCTCGAAGTCATCAAGACCGCAGACTGGGTGATCGACCTCGGCCCCGAAGGCGGCGACGGCGGCGGCGAAATCGTCGCCTGGGGCCCGCCGGAGGATATTGCGAAAGCGCCCCGGAGCTACACGGGCCAGTTCTTGGCGCCGGTGCTGAAGAAGGCGAACAGCAAGCCGAGGAAGAGCAGCGCGAGCGAGGCGGCGGAGTGAGGTTGGAGCTCACTTGCTCAGTTCATCTTACGTTGCCGAAGACAAAATTGGATTCCAGGGCGGTATTGATGACTAGGACCATCGTACTGGGAAATGAGTATGATGATAATCTTCGAAGCATTCTCGCACACGTGATGCGCAATTTGGGTGCAAGACCGCTCGGTGCTGATTGGTCGGTCGTTGGCTCTCAAGAAGTGACCACCGCAAGATTGGAACTGCGGGGAAAGATAGTCGACGTGGAATCTGAGACCTACGTTGGGCTGTCAATAACTGGCGATGAAAATGACATGGATGAGATCGCGACTCTAGTCTCAGTGCGCAGGACAGAATAGCGACGCATGTTCCCCGGCTCCTCCATATGGCGCCGCTCTCCTGAACCATACTTTGCCGCGTTTTTCAGTTCATCCCTTTACGGCAGCGCTGTCGGGCGGATTAGCGAATCGTAATTCACCCTCTCGCTGCCGACGCACCACATCCACGTGGCGAGCAGGCGCGCTGTCGGACGGCGAAGTAAACCGTCAAGCGGCGGAGTGAGCGGTTTTCCGGTGGATCAGTCTGCCGCAGCAAAATGGGCCATCTGGTCTGCGTGTGCCTTCACGAAGGACGGGCGGGCCGTGGCGCGCGCGACATAGTCACGACAGGCTGAAAATCCCGCCAGCCCGTCGAAACGATCGACAAGGCGCAGCACATCCGCCATGAGTATGTCGGCGACGGAGAAGGACCCCGCCAGCCATTCGCGTCCTGCCAACACCGGCTCCATGTGTTGGAGCCGGGCCTTGAGGAATTCGTCCAAACGCTTCCATCCCGGCGTATCACCGGTGTCGCCCGAGAACGCGAATATGGACCAGGGCAGGCTCGCCATCTCGACTGAATTGAGCGCTGCGAACGCCCATTTCACAGCCTCGCTGCGACCGCGCGGATCAGCAGGCATCAGCGCATCGCTACGCTCGCCGAGATGGAGCAGGATCGCACCGCTCTCGAAGATCGAGATGTCTCCATCGGTCAGCCACGGAACCTGGCCGAAGGGCTGGTGCGCGAAATGTTCGGCATTCCGAGGGCGAAATGGCACGCTCTGGACGCGATAGGGCAAGGCGGCCTCTTCCAGTGCCCAACGCACACGTATGTCACGCACATAACCCCGCGGCGTCTCGGGAACCCAATCGAAGGTGGTCAGAATCAGGTCGACCATTCGGCATCTCCATGTCCTGGTTCACAACAAAGGACGGTCGAACGGCTCGCGCGCCGACATCGCTGAGAACTTTTTTCGTCACCGCGGAAAGAGGGCTTGAGTTGCCGACACTAATCGTCTTGCGAGGTCCGGTTTACGCGGCAGAGGCAAATCGGTCGCGACCTTGATCTAGCGCAATGCCACGATGATTTGAGCGTCTACCTTTCTATGATGGTTCACCCCTGTGGATCACCGCAATGATCATCGAGCTGCTAAGCCAAGAGCACCGCAATATTGAACGGCTGCTTGCCGTCCTCGAGCACGAGCTGGATATTTTCGATCGCTCGGGCCGACCGGACTACGAGGTCATCCGCGCCATCATCGCCTATTTCGAGGTCTATACTGAGATGTACCACCATGCTCAGGAAGACCGTGTCTTCGCCAAGCTGAAAATTCGCGATCCCGCCGCTGCGGAGAAAATCGGCGATCTCACGCATGAGCACCGGGAAGGCGCCACGCGTTTGCACCGCGTCGCCAAAGCCGTCGACGGCGTGCTTGCCGATCGCGAGTTCCTTCGTGAGGACGTGGACAGGATCGTTCGCGATTTCCTGCAAAATGAGCGGCGTCACATCACGATGGAGGATCGTGATTTCTTCCCCGCCGCGCAGAAGGCACTGCAGCCGGACGATTGGACCGAAATCGCCTCAGCCCTCTCCCCACAGAAGGATCCGCTGTTCAGCGACGCCACCGAAGCCAGGTTCGATGCACTGCGAGCCCACATCCTGCAGCTCGAGCAAGAGGCCGAAGCCGAGCGGCATTAGTCAAGTTGCGCTCTGAGGGGCATGCGGCGAGAGCTCAACGCTGACCGCAGCGAGCTATGGCCGAAATTGGGTGATGGGGCTGATCAGGCGGCGCGGTTAGCTGGCGTCGTCGATTCTGCGACGCCGTCGGTAAATTTGACGCCGGCAATGACCCTTGGCAACTGATTTTCGCCC
>NZ_JBVAPG010000016.1:0-82457 GCF_055413685.1 Bradyrhizobium sp. LeoA1Lang
GGAAAGGAAAAAATGGTCATTCGCATTGCGCTCGCCCGTAAGCTCCTGGTCCGCCTCAACGCCAAAGCACGCGAGGCGCGTGCCGCTTACGCCAATGCAACTTGACAATCCAGATAGTCGCTCATCCCGCCCCTCACCCCGCAAGAGCGGGGAGAGGGAGAAGTCCGACGTCGCAATAGAGCGACTTCAACTTGTTCAGGAACGGCGCTTCGTTCTTGTGCAGGGTTCCAGCGACGGGATCGGCGCCTGCTAGCATCGTGTCGGTGGCAGCAAGCGAGAACTCCATCACGAAACGCATGCGGTCCTTGCGCAGGGCTTCGAACTCGGTGAGCCAGCTTGCGACATCACGGCTTCCGGCGTTGTAGCGCTGCGTGATCAGCGCGGCCGCATTGGCGGCATCCTCCAGCGCCTGGGTCGCGCCCTGCCCCAATGTCGGCACCATGCCGTGGGCGGAATCGCCGAGATAGAGCACGCTGCAATCGGCGGCGCGGTAGAGCACCTCATGCTCCTGCATCCGCGCCCAATGGGTGTCGGCGACGTTGTTGCAGACGGTGTCGATCAGCCAGCGCGCCTGATCGCTTGGCGGCGCGGCGCGCGGCGTGTAGGCGGCGCGCAGGACCTCGGGCGTCTTCTGGCTCTCGGAAATCTGCGCCTCGGGATCGATCGGGAAAGTGCCGGCGACATAGATGTGGTCCGGTGGCACGCGGAACGACAAGAGACGGTGGGGTCCGTTGAACCATTGTTCGTAATCGTCGATCAGGCCGCGCGAAGTGTCCGGCACCAGCACGCGGAAGATGGCCACTCCCGTCGGCGTGATCCGCGGCTCGCCGGAAATCGTGCGGCGCACCTCGGAGTAGCGGCCATCGCCGGCGATCAGGAGATCGATGTTGTCGAGCCGATGCGTTGTCCCATCCTGCGTCCAACTGACAAAAGTCTTGCGTGGATCGACGCTGTCGCGGCCGACCTCGACGATCTCGCAGCCATAGGAGACCGTGTCCCCTGCGGCCTCGCGCAGCACGCGGTAAAGCTCCGACCAGCGGATGCGCCAGCCCGGTCCGTCCGCGACCTCCTGCAGCGGCAGGTCGAACAGGACGGTGCCGTCGGTGAGCGAGATCCGCCAATTTTCCCAGAGAAAGCCCGCCGCGGTGATGCGCTCGGCCAGTTCCGAATCGATCAGCTTCATCGCCTTGACGGCGTTCGGCCCGACATTGAGCCCGGTGCCGGCTTCGGAATGATCGTCGCGCGAGACCCGCTCGAGGCAGGTTACCTCCACGCCGTCCAATGGCGCGAGCCTGCGCGCCATCACGCATCCCGCGACGCCTGCGCCGATGATGACAATGCGCATCAGGCCAAACCTTCCTCTTGCGAAGCAATGACGGCAATCAGGCCGCCGCCATCAGGGCCCTGATGCTCGGCGCCGCCGGAGACGAAGATCCTGCTGTCGCCGATCACGCCGGCAACGAGGCCGGCGACCGCGCCACGGATGTGACGCTGGGCGTTGATATCGGTGTCGTCGAGCATGGTGTGCCTGTTGCCGCGAATTTTTCCGCGCCGGTCGGGCTCGCATTTGACCAGCACGGTCGCGATCCGCGCGGCGTCGGTAGCCGAGACTTGCGGATTGGCAGCGATGCCGAGATCGGCGAGCACATCGACGACCGCACCGATGTCGAGCGCGTCCGCCATCGGACGGTGCGAAATCTGCAGCGGGCCAGTCCAGCGCGGGCTGTTGCCGAGCACGACGACCTCGTTGCTTTCCACTTCAACGCCGGAGGAAATGCTGGCGCGCGGTGACTGGATCGAGAAGTCGCTGAGCAGCGACGCGTCGGCGAAGGACGATGGCGCCAGCTCGCCCAGCGCAAGGGCCACGCCGAATGCGCCGGCGGCACGGGCAAAAGCCATCGACTTGTTAGGATCGTTGGTGAGCGGGGTCTTGCCGGCCGCGAGCGCGGCGGCAGCGCGGGCGACCGTCACGCAGGGGCACTTCACCTGCACGAAGTGGACGTCCTGCAATCGCTCGATCCCGGCATCGGCAATCGCGGCGCGCACGGCATCGGCGACGCTGTCGACATGGGCGCGGCGGCCGATATCCTGCGCCGGGACCGGCTCGCTGAACGCGGTGCCGATCGCGAGCGACGATCCAGCCTCTGGCGCCGGTTCGGTCTCGCTGATGCAGAACACGCTGTAATGCGGGCTCATCACGCCTTCGGTGCCGCCCGAGAGCACGCAGGGGATTTCACGGATCAACTGCGCCGCCGGCTTGTCCAGATACTTCGACAGCAGCAGCATCAAGGTCTGGGTGAAGTAGCCGCGGGTGAAATCGTTGACGCCGCCATTGCCCTCGGTCTTGCCGATGATGGCGACGACATCGGCCGCGCGGACCGCGCCGTCGGCGATCAGGCGATCGAGCTCGGACAGATCGCCGGGATGCGCCATCGATAGCCGGAAAACCCGCGCCGTCCTCATGGCTCGCTCGCCTTGATCAGCTCAAAAATCCGACTCGGGCTCAAGGGAATCTCCAGAAGTTCAACGTTCTTTTCCTTGAGCTGCAGCGCATCCTCGATCGCCTGCGCGAACAGGGGGCCAACGGGAATCGCGCCCGCTTCGCCGGCACCCTTGATGCCCATCGGGTTGAGCGGCGACGGCGTCACGGTGTGGCCGAGCTCCATGCGCGGCACCTCAAGCGCGGTCGGCAGCAGATAGTCGGCGAGCGAGGCGTTCAGGAGCTGGCCCTGGTCGTCGAACACCAGCTTTTCGTAGAAGGCGTTGCCGATGCCCTGCGCGACGCCGCCATGGATCTGCCCTTCGAGGATCAGCGGGTTGATCACCGTGCCGCAATCATGGACGACGACGTATTTCAGAATCTTGAGGTCGAACGTATCAGGATCGACTTCGACGATCATGGCATGCACGCCATTGGCGGTCGCGCCGCTCGGCGGCCCGAAATATTGCGTCGATTCCAGTCCAGGCTCGGTGCCTGGCTTTACCGCGCCGCGCATCGGGTTGGCGCGCCGCGCGAGTTCGCCGAGGCTCAAGAATTTTTCGGGAATGCCGACGATCGAGATCTTGCCGTCGGCAAGCACCAGATCCTCCTCGGCGCATTCGAAGGCATCGCTGGCAAGCTTCAACGCCTTCTGCCGCACCGCGCGCGAGGCTTCGTTGACCGCATTGCCGGCGACGACCGCGCCGCGGCTCGCAAACGTGCCGGCGCCCCAATAGAACTGGTCGGTGTCGCCGGTGACGATGTCGACATCGGTGACGTCGACGCCGAGCTGATCCGCGACGATCTGGGCAAAGCTCGTGAAATGCCCCTGCCCCTGCGTGCCGATGCCGGTGGCGACGCTGACCTTGCCATTGGCCTGCACCTGCACTCTCGCGCCCTCATAGGGCCCGATGCCGGTGCCTTCGACATAGCAGGCGATGCCGATGCCGACGTGACGGCCCTGCGCACGCAACTTCTCTTGCTCCCGCTTGAACTCGGCATAGCCGATCGCCTGCAGCGCCTGGTCGAGCACCGGCTCGTAATTGCCGCTGTCATATTCGAGCTGGGAAAAATCCTGGTAGATGATCCCGTTCTTGTACGGGAATGCGTCGGCCGGGATGAGGTTGCGCCGGCGGATCTCGGCGGGATCGATGTTCAGCTCGTGCGCGGCAAGATCGAGCAACCGCTCCATCACGAACACGCCATGCTGCCGCCCGGCGCCGCGATAGGGTGTCACGATCGGCAGATTGGTGAAAACGGCGGTGAAGGTGGAGTCGTAGGACGGCACCACGTAGGGACCAAGCAGGGTGCATTGGCTGTTGATCGGCACCGTCAGCCCGTAAGGATCATAGGCGCCGCCGTCGTGCAGGAAGACGTCCTTGACGCCGAGGATGCGGCCGTCGCGCGTAACCGCGATCTCGGCGTCGTGGATCTGGCCGCGCTCATGCGTGGTAGCGAAGAAATGCTCCAGTCGGTCCTCGATCCATTTCACCGGACGGTTGAGCCGCATCGATATCCAGGGCAGCGCGACCTCTTCCGGATAGAACATCATGATCTTCGGCCCGAAGCCGCCGCCGACGAAGGGCGCGATCACCCGCACCTGCCGCTCGCCGAGGCCGAGCATGGCGGCAAGGCCGTTGCGGACGAACACGGGCGCCTGGGTCGTGTCCCAGATCGTCATATGCTGGCTGCGCGGCTCCCAGTGTGCGACGACGCCGCGCGTCTCGATGGTCGAGGCGATGCCATGCTCGTAGGCAAAGCGGCGCTTGATGATCAGATGCGCCTTGGCGGCGGCCGCGCGGTAGTCGCCTTTGCTCTGATGCACATGCGCTGAGATGTTGGAGCCGAGGTCGTCGTGCACCAGCGCTGAGTCGCGGCGCAACGCAGCTTCAAGATCGATCACCGCCGGCAGCGGCTCGAGATCGACGTCGATATCGTCGAGCGCATCCTCGGCGATGTAGCGGCTTTCGGCCACGACGACGGCCAGGGGCTCGCCGACATGCCGAACCTTGTCCTTGGCGAGCGGCACTTGCGTGCGCTGGTTGAAGACGCTGCCCGGGATCGGTGGCGGTGGCACCAACAATGGACCGGGCTGCCAATAGGCGCCGTAGTCATCGGCGGTGTAGACCGCCACCACGCCCGGGCGCTGCAGCGCACGGGAAACATCGATGCGCTTGATGCGCGCGTGCGCGGCATGGCTGCGCAGGAACGCCACATGCAGCATGTCCGGCAGTTCGACATCGTCGACAAACAGCGCCTGCCCGGTGAGGAGCTTGCGATCTTCATTGCGCTTGACGGGGGCGCCGAAGAACCGTGTCGTCATGGCGCGGCCGCTCGCATCGCCTGCGCCGCGGCCATCATGGCATCGACGATGTGCTGATAGCCGGTGCAACGGCAAAGATTGCCTGACAGCGCCTCGCGCACCTGCTCTTCCGACGGTGACGGGTTCTGCTTCAGGAACGCCGTCATGGTCATCAGGATGCCCGGCGTGCAATAGCCGCATTGCAGGCCGTGATGCTCGTGCATCGCCTTCTGCACCGGGCTGAGTTCGCCGCTGTCAGAGGCGAGGCCTTCGATGGTCGAAAGCTCGTGTCCATTGGCCTGCACTGCCAGCATAAGGCAGGAGCGGATCGGCGCGCCATCGAGCAGGATCGTGCAGGCGCCGCAGACGCCATGCTCGCAGCCGACATGGGTGCCCGCCAGCAACAGATCGTGGCGGAGGAAATCGCTCAGCAGCATCCGCGACTCGACGCTGCGCCGATAAGCGGTTCCGTTGACGGAGACGCTGATCTCGTGGCGGTCAGGCTGCATTTGCCGCCCGCTGAAAGGCCGTACGGATCGCGCGCTGCGCCAGCACACCGGCGAGATGCCGCTGATAGTCGGCGCTGGCGTGGACATTGCCGGCAGGCTCGATCGCTGCCTGAATGGCGGCAGCGGCAGCCTTGATCGGCCCATCGGCGCAGGCCTGACCGATCAGGGGCGCGGCAACCTCGCTGGCATCGACCGGTGTCTCGCCGACGCCGCACAACGCGAGCCGGACCTTGCTGCAGCGGCCCCTAATATCCATCGTTACGATGACGGCGATACCGGCGATGGCAAAATCGCCGCGACGCCGCGCCACTTCCATGAAGCAGGCGCCGCTGCGCGGCGGCAGCGCGGGAAACTCGACATCGACCAGCATCTCGTCGGCGGCGAGGTCGGTGGTGAGCGATCCCTGGAAGAATTCGGATGCTGCAAGCATTCGCTCGCCGCCGGCCGATTTCAGCCGCATCTGCGCCTCCATCGCGACCGCAAGCGCGGGAAGCTCGGACGCCGGATCGGCATGCGAGAGGTTGCCGCCGATGGTGCCGCGGTTGCGGATCTGCGGATGCGCGATGTGCGGCAACGCGTCGGCGAATAGCGGACAGGAGCTGAGGAACTCGCTATCCCGCTCGAGCGCGCAATAGCGCGTCAGCGCGCCGACACGAATGGTTGAACCGTGAGCGATGCCGGCCAGTTCATCCAGACCGTTGATATCGATCACGACCGCCGGCCGCGCCAAGCGAAAATTCATCGCCGGGACCAGGCTCTGGCCGCCGGCCAGGAATCTCGCCTCGTCGCCATGTTCGGCCTTGAGCGAGAGCGCGTGATCCAGCGATGAAGCGGCGATGTATTTGAAGGGAGCAGGCTTCATAAAGGCTCGTTCGACGAACGCATCCGCATCGGCTCGAAACAGGAGATAAGACTATCTGTAATCTAACAATGCCAGTCAAAACTCGGCGAGCCCAGAGGCGCCCAGAACTGCATGTAAATGCAGCTAATCCCTGCTCATTCTTCTCACCCCTGCATAAACATTGGGCGGCACAGAAAGTTGATGTGCAGAGCGATTATGCGTCCTCCTTGTGGAGTCAGCATTCGTGACGCTGTATCCGCGTCATTGCGAGCGTAAGCGAAGCAATCCATTTCACCGCTTGTGGAGGCATGGATTGCTTCGCTCCGCTCGCAATGACGGGTGGCACCGGTCACGTCCCGCCGGCGAGCGTCTTCACCAGGCGGTAGAGATAGTCCTCGCCTTCGTAGAATGATTTCACGAGAATCCGTTCATCCTTGCCGTGGGCGCGGATGTCGGTGATATCGGCAGCAAGGCCGGAATGACCGTAGGTCGGGATGCCCGCGTTGCGCAGATAGCTGCCGTCGGTGGCCCCGGTGCTCATGGTCGGGATCACCGCCGCCGTCGGCCAGAATTCGTGCGACAGTTTATCGATCGCGCCCATGATCTCCTCGTGCAGGGCTGACGGCGCGCTCAACACGGCCTGGCCCATCTGCGTGACCTTGATCTGATCGTCGTCGAGCACACGCTCCAGCGTCGCCTTGACGCCGTCGACCGGTTCGCCCGGCATGATGCGGCAGTTCACCTTGGCGGTCGCAAGCTGCGGCAGCGCGTTCACGGCATGGCCTGCCTCGAGCATCGTCGCGACGCAGGTGGTGCGGAGCTGGGCGTTATAGGCAGGATTGGCCGCGAGCCGGACAAACGACATCGCGGCCGGGTCGGGCTTGTCCGAGAGCACCGAGCGGATGTCGGATGCCGTCTGCTCGCTCTCGAACTGTGCCGTGCGCTCGAAATAGGCCCGGGTGGTCTCGTTCAAATTGATCGGGAAACTGAACTTCGACAGGCGAACCAATCCTTCGGCGAGGCGATAGATCGCATTGTCCTTGACCGGCACCGAGCTGTGGCCGCCCCTGTTCTTGACTTCGAGCAGATAGCTCAGCGAGACCTTTTCGGAGGTCTGCACGCTGTTACGGATCGGCTTGCCGCCCTTCAGACCGACACCGCCGCCTTCGTTGAGCGCGAATTCGGCATCGATCAGGTCACGCTTGTTCTTCAACAGCCATTGGATGCCGAGGCCGTTGCTATCAAGGATCTCCTCATCCGTCTCCAGCGCCAGGATGATGTCGCGGTCGGGCTTGTAGCCTTCTTTCTTGTACCTGATGAGGTTGGTGACGAAGGCCGCGGCCATGTATTTGTCGTCGCCGCTGCCGCGGGCATAGAAATAGCCGTCCTGCTCGGTCAGCTTGAACGGATCGAACGACCAGTCCTCGCGATTGGCCGGGACCACGTCGATATGGGCGAGCAGGAGGATCGGCTTGCGCGCACCGCTGCCGCGCAGCCGTGCCACCAGATTGCCCTTGCGCGGCGCCGGCGAGAAAACCTGCACGTCGCTGTCCGGGAAGCCGGCAGCGCGCAACCGGGCCGCCATCGCCTCGGCCGCCTTCGCGGTGTCGCCAGTCGCGGTGACGGTGTTGATCTCGATCAGCTCCTGGTAGATGTCGCGCGCGAACTGCCGATCCGGGCTCAGCCCTTCCGCAGCGACTGCGGGGGTTCCCAGCAGAGCCGCGGCGAGCACGGTCGACAGCAGGATTGAAAGCCTTGGTCTGACGTTTCCAACCATCTCAGGTCTCCGATTCCACCCGCCCCAGTTGCGAGACATTCAGACAGGGACGCAGAGGTTTTGCAAGATCGCAAGGCCTGGTGGCGGCGACGGCTTATCCGGAGCCGACTGTCAAGCATTCCACCGCTCCTTCGCTACAAATTGATGAAGCGGCTCGATGCAGCAACAGGCATTCGCTGTATCGCGTGACGGATTTGCAAATCACTCCTGCAAAGCACGTCCTTAGAGAGATTCAATTCCAGCGCTGTTCTTTCCGTTCGCGGCGGCTGCTAAAGGCTCCGCGCCAATTTCGTCCTGGAAGTGAATCGAAGTGAACGTCAGTGCTGTTCGCCGTCTCGTCGGAGACCATCGAAACCGAGCCGGCAGTAGCCGCGCACATTTTTTCATCGGCACCGTGGCCTTGCTGGCTGGTTGCTCCTCTTCGATCACGATCGCGCGGGCACAATCGAGCGTGACCTTGCCATCCGTGACGGTCGAATCGCCGGCGCAGAAGCGCAAGCCGGCGCGTCCGGCGGCCCCCTCCGCGCGGCGGACTCAAGCAGCGACGGCGGCGCCGCAACGAAATCGAAATGTTGCGCCTGCGGAGCCTACGCCATCGGAGCGCGCTACCGCAGCAGCGGCGGCGCTGTACCAAGCCAAGCTGGGCTATCGCGCGATGCCCAGCTCGACCACGCTGCGCACCGGCGCTTCGCCGCTCGACACCTCGCAAGTCGTCAACGTCGTGCCCGAGCAGGTGCTGAAGGATCAACTGCCGCGCAATATCGATGACGCCCTCGTCAATGTCAGCGGCATCACCCAGACCAATACGCTCGCCGGCACCCAGGACGCCGTCATCAGGCGCGGATTCGGCGATAATCGCGATGGCTCGATCATGCGCAACGGCATGCCGCTGGTCCAGGGCCGCAGCTTCAACCCCGCCGTCGAAAGCGTCGAGGTGCTGAAAGGACCTGCATCACTTCTGTACGGCATCATGGATCCCGGCGGCATCGTCAACACGATCAGCAAGCGCCCGGAACTCTATCAGCACGGATCGATCACCGTGCTCGGCTCGACCTACGGCAACAGCAAGAACGGCGCCGATGCGACCTTCGATATCACCGGCCCGATCGGCCAAGGCGGTCTCGCCTATCGCTTCATCGGCTATGGCGTCAACGAGGACTACTGGCGCAATTTCGGGCGTCACCGCGAAACGCTGCTTGCGCCGTCGCTGGCGTGGTACGGCGACACGACCACGGTCCAACTCAGCTACGAGCATCGCGATTTCATCTACCCGTTCGATCGCGGCACGGCATTCGATCCCATCACCAAGGCGCCGCTGCCTATTCCGGCAACGCGCCGGCTCGACGAGCCCTTCAACAATATGTGGGGGACATCCGACCTGGTGCAGGGCTCGGTCGAGCAACGGCTGAACGAGGACTGGAAGCTCTACGCCGGCTACAGCTATAACACCGAGACGTTCAGCGCCAACCAGCTCCGCATCACCGGCGTCAATGCCTTGACCGGCATCGAGACGCGCAGCAATGACGGCACGCAGGGTTCGCTCAGCAATGTGAGCTACGGAACGTCCTACCTGCAGGGCGGCTTCTGGATCGGCGGCATGCGCAACGACGTGCTGTTCGGCGGCGACGGCCAGTATCGCACGATCTATCGCAAGAATCTGATCCGGCAGGCGCCTCCCTCGTTCAATTTCTATGATCCGGTCTATGGGCTGGTCTTCCCGGGCACGACGGTCTCCCCTGGCGACAGCGACCAGACCGACAAGCTTGGCCAATACTCCCTGTTCTTCCAGGACACGCTGCATGTGACGGACCGGGTCGCGGTGGTCGCCGGCGTGCGCTACATGGATTTCGACCAACTGGCGGGGCGCGGACGCCCGTTCAAGACCAACACCGATCTGTCCGGAGACAAGGTGCTCCCGCTCGGCGGCGCCATCCTCAAGCTCACCGACGAGCTGTCCCTTTACGCAAGCTATACGCAATCGCTGAAGCCGACCTCGACCATCGCGCCGCTCACCGGCGGCGTGGTGATCGGCTCCAATATCGCGCCCGAAGAGGGCGTCTCGTGGGAGACCGGCGCCAAGTTCGATTTCAACCACCGGCTCTCGGGAACCGTGGCGTTCTACGATATCGAGAAGAAGAACGTGCTGGTATCGCAGCTCAACAGCGCCACGGGAATCGTCGAATTTCGCACCGCCGGCAAGGTCCGCTCGCGCGGCATCGAGATCGACGTCACCGGAAGGCTGACCGACAATTGGAGCATGATCGGGAGCTATGGCTACACCGACGCGCGGGTGATCGAAGATCCGACGCTGGCCGGCATGGCGCTGCAGAATGTCGCCCTGAACACGGCCTCGCTTTACCTGGTCTACGATTTCGGCACCGCCCTTCCGGGCCGGCTCCGGCTGGGCGGTGGAGCGCATTATGTCGGCGACCGGCCGGGCGATGCGGCGAACACCTTCGTCCTGCCGTCCTATGTCGTCGCGGACGTTTTCGCGAGCTATGAGACCAAATACGACAACCTGCCGGTCATCTACCAACTGAACGTCAAGAACCTGTTCGACACCGTCTACTATCCCTCGGCCGTGAGCAATCTGGCCGTCGCTCTTGGCGACGCACGGCGCGTCTCGCTCTCGGCGACGGTGAAGTTCTAGGCATGAGCATGCCGCGGATAGCCACCGGGTTGCTGGTCGCGCTGGCCTCCGTCTTCGTTGCCGGCATGGCGGCAAGCCGCGCCGATGAGATTACCCTTTACTCGACCAGAGAGATAAATCTGATCGAGCCGGTGATATCGGCTTTCACGAAAAACAGCGGCATCAAGGTCAATCCTGTCTTTGTTGAAGACAGCCTGGTCAAGCGCCTGACATCGGAAGGTAACGCGTCGCCAGCGGACGTGCTGATCACGATCGGACTGGACAAGACCACCCAGCTCTCAAACCAGGGTTTGACGCAGGCCTCGGCATCGCCGCTCCTTGAGCGAGCCGCGCCGCCAAACCTGCGTGGCCGGTCTTCGCAATGGATCACCCTCTCCATCCGGCCACGCGTCGTGATGGCGCGCGGGGACAGCCCGCTCGCTGCAATCGACTATGAGGACCTCGCCGATCCGAAATGGCGCGGCAAACTATGCATGCGCTCGCCACTGCACCAGAACAACATTGCGCTGATCGCTGCCTACCTCGTTCATCACGGAGAAGGACCGACAGAGGCCTGGCTCAGGGGTCTGAAAGACAACCTCGTCCACAAACCGGCCGGCAAGGACAATGATGTGATCCGCGAGATCGCGCAGGGAACGTGCGAGATCGGCATTGCCAATACCGTGGCACTGGCGCAATTGCGGGACGGACGGGAAGGCGGCGACTGGCGCGAATGGGCCCGAACCGTCAAGGCCGTCCCGACGACGTTCAAGGGCGGCGGCAGCCATGTCAACCTGACGGGCGCTGCCATTGCGAAGCATGCGCCCCACACGGCCGCCGCGCTGAAATTCATCGAGTTCCTTGTGACGCCGGCGGCACAACGAATCTATGCCGCAGCCGAACTGGAATATCCCGTGCTCGCCTCGGCAGACCGCGATCCGATCCTCGCGGAAATCGGATCGTTCAGAGCCGATGCGGTGCTGATCGATCAGATCGCCGCGCATCAGCAGACTGCGGTTGCCCTGGTCAAGAAAGTCGGCTTCGACGAGTGAGCGCCCTCGCCGAAAGCGCAGCGACCGCCGGATCGGAAGGCGAAAACAAAATTGTCATATACTCCGCGAAGATGACATTATTCTTCGCGGCAAGTGTTGTGGAGCGTGCTCAATGGCGCGTCGGCACACAACATAGAACTATTACAAACTGTGCAAGCCTCGCTTGGGTGGCGGGACGAATATCTTTTCGGTATCGTTCCGATAACGCTGTTGAGTGGGCGGTGATCATCAGGCCTCGCCGATTTCGACGCTGATCCCGCGACCTGTTCCTTCCAATTTATGAGCAAATACCCGATCAAGGCCGCCCTGTTGCAGGTCCACTCCGTCATTGGCCTTGCGCTGTCACTGGTGCTGGCCGTGGTCGGGATGACAGGCGCGATCATGAGCTTCGAGGATGAAATCCAGGCCAGCCTGAATGTGGCGATCACGCAGGTCGAGGCTCGCGCGGCCCCGACGCTGACGCCGGACCAGTTGATCGCGCGTCTGCAGACCAATCCCGATTTTGGCAAAGTTGCGTCCGTGACGATGGCCAGTGACCAGTCCGCGGCGGTGCGGATCCGGTTTACCCGCAGCACGGATGGCTCCCGGCCTTCCTCGATCTATGTCGATCCCTATGACGGGCATGTGCTCGGCTCGCCGCGGGGCGAGGAGTTTTTCGTCACCGTCCGCAAGCTGCATCGCTGGCTGCTGTTGCCCGGCGATGCCAAAGGCTATGGCCGGCAGATCACCGGCGTGGCTGCAATCGGCCTGATCGCGATGCTGATCTCCGGGATCGTGCTGCGATGGCCTCATCGCGCCCGCAGCGTGAGAATGTGGCTGAAGCCGAACCTGGCGTTGCGCGGTCGCGGCTTCCACAGGTCGCTCCATGCCGTCGTTGGAACCTGGGTGCTGCCGATCTACCTCGTGATGGTGCTCACCGGCCTGTGGTATTCGTTCGACTGGTACAAGAGCGGCGCCACCTGGCTGCTGTCGCGTCCTTCAACCGCTGCTGCACCGATGAAGCCCAAGCCGGCGCGAGACGTCAGCGCAGCCGATGCCAAGCCGCTTGCGCTCGATCGCGTATGGTCGACATTCCGGCGCGAACAGGGCAGCCGCTACGCGACGGCCCTGCTGGCGCCGCCTGCCGACGCGGGGACCGTCGTGCGCATCCGGTCGTGGGCGCGCGATGCCTCGCATCCGGGCGCGCGCGACGAATTCCGCATCGATGCCATCACCGGCCGGCTGCTGTCGTCGGAAATCTACGCGGACAAGCCCCTCGGGGAGCGGATGCTTTCGAGCGTGCTCGATATTCACCGCGGCAGCATCTTTGGCTGGCCGGGCAAGCTGCTGTTCATGGTCGCCGCGGCCCTGATGCCGCTCTTCGTGGTCACCGGCTTTCTGCTCTATCTTTCGCGCCGAAGGCATCGGCGTCTCTCGCGGCCGCCGCTCGGGAGCCTGGTTCCGGGCGAGTGAATCCGCGCAGCCGTGAATTATTTCGCGTCCTTTGCCGCGACCACCTCGATCTCGACCAGGAAGCCGGGATTGGCGAGCGAGGCGACGCCGACCACCGAGCGCGCCGGCAGGTTCGGCTGGCCGCCGCCGAAGAACTGGGTATAGCCTTCCATAAAGGCCTTGAAATCCATCGGCGCGGTCGGGCTGTGCACCAGGAACACCTGCATCTTGATGACATCGCCCATGCCGAGGCCGAGCCCCTCAAGGATGCCCTTGATCCGGTTGAGCACGCCGACGGTCTGGGCCTTGGTGTCGCCATAGGCCTCCCGGCTCGAAGGATCGGCGTCCTTGTTGATCACCGGCGGCACCTGGCCGCTGACATAATAGATCGTGGCGTTGCCGGTGACCTGCACCGACTGCGCGATCGGAAATGTCGAATTGGGAATTGGATGCCTGACGATCTCGGCCTGCGCAGGCACGGAAACCATCGCCGCGAGCAAGACAATCAGCGGCATTGTACGAAATTTCATGTGCTCCCCCGTTTAATTTGTTTGAGCATGATCTTTTCGGAAAACCGGTTTCCACCTTTCCGGATCATGCTCTAGCGGCGCGCTTCGGCGACTTCCCTGGCCGTCACCGCATCCGTATAGCTGTTGCCGAAATGCGTCCTGAGATAATTCACAACCGCGGCGACTTGACCATCGGTCATCATGTCGCCGAAGGCCGGCATGCCGCGCCGGCCGTTGACGACGAGATGGACGGCATAGCTAGAGGTTGCAAGATTCCGGTTGGCGATCAGCGAGGGATAGGCCCCGGCGCCGGTGGCACCCGAGGCATCGGGCATGTGGCAGCCCTGGCAGACATTGGCGAACAGTTCCTCGCCGGTCATTTCGACGAAGCGGTAGCCCGAGCTGAAGGTCGGGCGCGTGGCGGTGTTGTCCTGCGCGAAGTCCGCGGCCGCTGGGAGGAACGCGAGCAGTACGGCGCCTGCCGCTGGCGCAACGAAATGGGCTCTCGTCGGCCTCATGTTTTCACCACCCGCTCGTGCAGTCGCGCGATGGCGTCGAGCGAGGACAGGATCGCCCCCTCCTGCCAGGACGGCAGATCGGATGCGTGTTCGCCGGCCAGCACGATGCGCCCGTCGATCTGGCACAGATTCTTGTAGTGTTTCGCCCTGCCCTCGTCGGTCCATTCACCGCTGCAGCCGAGGGTGAAGGGCACGCGGTGCCAGGCGACCGCAACGCCGTTGTCGAACTCCTGCTTGTATTGCGGATGGATCATGGAACCGAATTCGACGGCGCTTGCGATCCGTTCCGCCGGCGTCATCGCGGTGAACTCATAGGCATTCGCACCCTCGAACAGATAGGCGCCGAGCAGCACACCGCGGCCGGCGCGATTGAAGCCTGCATTGGGGTAGGCGATCTGCCGGATCGGCAGGTCGGTATAGCTGATGCCGCCATAGATCGCCTCGTCCTCCTCCCAGAAGCGGCGCTTGAACTGCAGGCCGATCTTGACCGCGCCGGCATAGGCAACGGCGTCGATCGCGGCCTCCATGCGGCTACCGACGTCGATCGGGATCTGGCTCAGGATCGACAGCGGGATCGTGCAGATGCACCAATCCGCTTTTGCGTGCAGCACCGTCGAGGGACTTGTCGTGTCGACATAGCTCACCGTGACGCCGCGGTCGTTCTGCTGGATCTGCGTCACCTTGGCGTTATAGCGAATGAGGTCGCCGACCTCCTTGGCAAAGGCCTTGCCGATCATGTCCATGCCGCCGACCGGCTGGAACATCGTGGTCTGGAAATTGTAGCGCGCAAAACTCTGCAAGTAGCGCCAGACCCGCGACCGCAAGAGCTCCGACAAAGTGACGGGGTCGCTCGGCAGCGGCGCGGAACTTAAGCCCCCGCCGGGCTCGCGCGCATAGCCGCGGAACTCGGCCGAGACGAGATTGGCATTGTATCTGTAGTCGGAATCGAGCGCGCCCCAGGAGCGCAGCGCCTGCAGCAGGATTTCCTGGTCTTCCTTGGACACCGCTTCGTCGAGCTTGCCCTGCTGGGTCACTTTCGCGAGCAGTTCGGAAACCTGGCCCTGGAAATCCGCCTTGATCGCGCGGATCTTCTGCGGTGTACCTCCGAACGCACGCGAGGCGTGCAGATAGGCGTTGTGGTTCAACTGAATGAAGGGTTCGAGCGCAACCCCGAGCCGCCTGCAATAGTCAAGCAATGCACGATGGTGGTAGGGAATCCGCCACGGGCCTGGGTTGATGTAGAGACCGTGATCGAATTCGCAGGTCTGCCTGTAGCCGCCGAGTTCGACGAACGTGTCGCCGCCGCGCAGCGTCCAGTTGCGGCCGCCTGCCCTGTTGTTGAACTCGAGGATCTGGACCTTGTAGCCCGCCTTGCGCAGCTCCAGCGCCGCCGTCATGCCGGCAAGTCCCGCGCCGAGGATCAGGACGGATGCGCCCTTCGGGTCGCCCTCGAGCCTCACCGGCCCCTTGTAGTTCGACTCGGAGGCGAAGCCGAGGCTGGTCATCGCGTGATACATCGCCGCGCTGCCGGCCATCGCGCCGATCAACGAGAAAAGATCACGCCGCCTGATGACTGCCGCTTCGCTTTGCATTGACGTCCCAGCCGGAGCAAGATCTGGAGCAGCAAAGGAAACGATTGGCTCCTCACCTGTCAAGGAAGCGGCTTGGTTGAACACGCGCCAACACGCGCTTTTGATGCGAACTGGATGTGATGATGCTGCGAGATCGAGAGGCGAACTCCGCCTCACCTCGCCCCGAGTGCGGGGAGAGGTCGAAATTCAAGCTCCGCTTGAATTTCGGGTGAGGGGGAGCCTCCGCGAGTCCGTCTGTCACCGTCTGCGTGGAGAGAGCCCCTCACCCCGCCCCTCTCCCCGCGAAGAGCGGGGAGAGGGAGAAAGTCAGATCACCTTTTCGATGTGAACGCAGCGGCAATCCATCTCGTAGTCGAGACCGACCACCGGCGGGCGGTTGAAATGCCAGGTCAGGCCATTCCTGAACACGCCGCGGCGGCCGAGCTCGCTTTCCAGGATCGAATAGACGTCCTGCACGGTGTAAAGCTGCACACCGGTCGTTTGTTTCCAGGTGCCGCCGAACGCGCTCATGCGACGTTCCATCTCATCCAGCACCCATTTTGCCTTGGCAAGCATGCCCGCCGGGCTGACGTCGCCGGGACTGATGATGTGATCCCGATAGTTCGCCTTGCCTTCGGCCGACTCGCCGCTGCCGGCGATCACGAAAGACGGCGCCGCCTGCGGCGCCGTCACCGCGTAGGAGAAAGCGTGGAAGCAGGGCTCGGACGGCGGACCGATCTTCGGACAGACATTGCTGCGCGCCACCGGATTGACGCCGTCCTTCATTATGCCCCATTCGATCAGGGTCTTGATGTAGATGTCGTTGAAGGCGCGAAAGCCCTCTTCGGTGAACGGCGCGGGCGAGCGCAATTCGCAGGCGCCGAACGCCGTCAGCGGACGGCCGGCATTGTTGAGGATTTCGGCGATCCGCGCAAAGCCTGCCTTCAGCGGCACCGGATCGGCAAAACGGACGCGTTCGATGGTGAAACCCGGCAACGCGCCGATACCGCAGGAATACTGGCTGACGCCCGGCATGAAGCGATAACCGCCGTCTTGAACCTCGATGGTCGTAATCATGATACCTCTTTGCAACGTAAAGGGGTTAGGAAAGCCCGGGTTCGGTCATTCGTGGAGAACGCCGAGATAGGCATCGCGGACGATCGGATCGGCGAGCAGTTCGCTTCCCGAGCCACTCCGCACGATACGGCCCATGTCCATGACAAAGGCGCGGTGGCAGAGATCGAGCGCGATGGTGACGTCCTGCTCCACAAGCAGGATCGACGTGCCGCCAGCGTTGAGTTCGCGCAGCGCCGCCACGAGCTGCTCGACCAGCAAGGGCGAGAGCCCGAGCGAGAGCTCGTCGATCATCAACAGCAGCGGCGCGCTCATCAGGCCGCGGCCGATCGCGCACATCTGCTGCTCGCCGCCTGACAGGGTCGCCGCCGCTTGCCGCCGCCGCTCGCGCAGCTTCGGGAACGTGGCATAGACCTGCTCGAGGTCGCGATTGATCTCGGCGCGACCAGCGTCGCGCAAATATGCGCCCATCAGGAGGTTCTCCTCGACGCTCATGGCGCCGAACAGCCGCCGTCCCTCCGGCACATGCACGATGCCGTGCGCGAGGATCCCGGCGGCGGTGTCGCCGGTGAGATCGCGGCCTTCCGAGAAATAATTGCCCGCGGTGGTCGGGATCAGGCCCGACAGCGCCCGCATCAGCGTGGTCTTGCCGGCACCATTGGAGCCGATCAATGCGGTGATCTCGCCGTGGCGGACGTCGAGATCGATGCCCCACAGCACCTGGATCTCGCCATAGCCGGCGCACAGCCCCTTCAGTTCGAGGATCAGGGAGTTAGCCACGGGCGACATTCCGTTTGGCATATTGCTGGCCGAGATAGGCCTCGACCACCGCGGGATTCTCCATCACCTCGCGCGGCGCGCCATCGGCGATCAGCGCGCCGTTGTGCAGTACCGCGATGCGGGTGCAGACATTGAGCACGACCTTCATCAGATGCTCGATCATCACGATGGTGATGCCGCTGGCGGCAAGCTCATGGATCAGCTTGGTCGCGCGCTCGACCTCGGCACTGTTGAGGCCGGCATTGACCTCGTCGAGGAACAGCAATTTTGGTTTCATCGCGAGGGCCTTCGCAAGCTCCAGCCGCTTGCGCATCGCGAGCGTCAACGTAGCGGCAGGGTGATTGGCCTGCAGCTCGAGACCGACATAGACCAGATGAGCCATTGCCTGCTCGCGCGCCATCTTCAGGCTTTGGCCCGGCTGCGAGAACAGCGCGGCTGCGGCGACATTGTCCAGCGCGGTAAATTCGGCAAAGGGCTGAACGATCTGGAAGGTACGTGACAGGCCGAGCCGCGCCGCCTGATAGGTCTTAATGCGTGTGATGTCCTTGCCATCGAAAGTGATCTTGCCGGAATTGGCCGGCGTGACGCCGCAGATGGTGTTGACCAGCGTGGTCTTGCCGGCGCCGTTTGGTCCTATGAGGCCGAGCACCTCGCCCCTGTTGACGGTGAGCGTGACATCGCGCAGGGCCTGCAGGCCGCTGAAATGCCGGGATACGTTTTCGAGGCGAAGGATCTCAGACATGCTTGACCCGTCGCCAGAGGTTGGCCGGCCGCAACGAGATCAGGCCATGCGGCAGGAACAGGAGCAAGAGGACGATGATCAGCCCGAGCACGCCGGTGTGGATTTGAATGTAGTTGCGCCAGACCACCTCCTCGAGCCCGAGATAAAGGAACGCACCGCAGGCAACGCCGAGCGGCGAGCCGAGCCCGCCCATCAGCGCCATCACGATCGGCTTCACCGAATAGAGAATATCGAAGACATCGGACGGGTCGATATAGTGCACCCAGGCGGCATAGACGCCGCCGGCCGCGCTGACGAAACAGGCCGACAGGCCGAAGGCGATGCTCTTATAGAGAGTGGTGTTGAGGCCGACCATGCTGGAGGCGGTCTCGTTCTGGCGGATGCAGGCGAGCCCGAAGCCGAGCTTCGAGCCGGCGACGGCCATCACCATCAGCACGGTGAGCAGCAGCAGGATCCACATCGCGTAGAAGAAGAACATCGCTTCGGCGAGCACGCCGGAGCCGGAACCCAGGGGGATGTTGAGTCCCATGCCGCCACCGGTGAGATCGGTGGCATTGTTGACGAGCTCGCGCAGCACCTCGACCAGCGAGAGGCTTGCGATCGCAAAGTAATGTCCGCGCAGGCGCAGGAGAGCCGCGCCGAGTACAGCCGCGATCAGCAAGGCGGTGACCGCCGCGATGACGACGCAGAGCCAGAGCGGCAATCCCTTGTTGAGCAGCACGCCCGCGGTGTAGGCGCCGAAGCCGAAGAAGGCCGCGGTCGCAAACGAGGGATAGCCGGCGAAGCCGCCGACCACATTCCACGACAGCGCCATGATCGCATACATGCAGGCGATGGTGCCGAGCCGCAGCGCATAGGCGCCGCCGAACAGCGGCAGCGATGCAACGACCGCGAGCAGGACAAGCAGCGCGATATTCGACTTCGTCATTCGAAACCCTTCCGGCCAAGCAGCCCCTGCGGGCGCAGGATCAGGAAGACGATGAGCAGGATGAAGGACAGCGTCGTCGCGTGCGCCGGGCCGAAGAAGGTCGAGCCGATCCCTTCGACCAGCGCCAGCAGCAGGCCGCCCGCGAGCGCGCCCGAGACGCTCCCGAGACCGCCGAGCACGCAGACCACGAAGGCCTTTCCGAGATAGCCCGACGAGGTCAATGGCGAGATCGGGAAGATCAGCGCCATCAGCACGCCGGCGCAGCCGGCAAGCGCAGCGCCGAGGCCGAACGCGATCGCGTAGATCGACTTGACGTCGACGCCCATCAGCACGGCCGCGTCGCGGTCCAGCCGCACCGCGACGATGGCGCGCCCGACGCGCGAGCGCCGCAGCAGGAGATAGAGCAATCCGGTCAGGGCCAGCGCGGAAACCGTCGCGATGAGACGGTCGACCGGCACCACCACGTCGAAGATCGAGACCGATCCCAGCGACGGCGTCAGCGTCAGCTTGCGGTAATCGGCCTTGAAGAAATAGATCATCGCGTTGTTCAGGATCAGGTCGAGTCCGAACGTCATCGTCAGCGTCACCAGGACGGGCGCCGTGATCACGCGGTTGAGCAATAGTCGCTGCAGGAGGTAGCCGAGCACGAAGAACAGCGGCGCGGCGACCGCGATCGAATACCAGGGCGAGATGTGCAGCGCGTTGTAGAGCCCGAAGGCGAGATAGGCGCCGAGCACGATGAAGGAGCCGTGGATCAGGTTGATGACGTTGAGCACGCCCCAGACCAGCGAGAAGCCGATCGCGATGCAGGCATAGAGGCAGCCGAGGACCACCGCGTTCACCAGGATCTGGGCTGCGTGCATGTGTGATGCCTAGCCGCGCTTATTGCCGTGCGTCATTGCGAGGAGCGCAGCGACGAAGCAATCCATTCTTTCTGGCGGCCTCGCTCTGCTCGCAATGACGGTTGGTCATCAGTTGACGCCAACCTTGAGATCGCCCTGTTTGATCGCTTCCGGGAACAACACCACGGGCTTGGCGCCCTGGATCTGGAAGACCGGCGGATCGAGCGAGTTGATCTGGCCGTTGGCACCGAACCTGACGGGGCCGAAGAAGGTCACCACGTCGAGCTTGGCGAGCTCATCGCGCACCTTGTCGCGATCGAGCGAGCCGGCCTTTTCGATCGCCATCTGGAACAGCGCGCCGCAGAGTGCCGCGGAAGCCTGGCCGTAGTCCGGCTCGCTCTTGTACTTGGCCTTGAACAGCTTCACGAAATTCTCGGTCGAGCCGAAGATGTCCTTGCCCTCATACCGCTCGGCCGGATGCCACCAGGAGGCGCTGGTGATGTTCTCGGCGGTCTTGCCGCCGGACTCGATGAATTCCTGATAGGCCGGACCGGCGATCATCGTGACAATCGGCGCCTTCATCTCCTGGTCGACCATCTGCTTGCGGATCAGGAGCAGGTCGTTGATGTAGCCGGTGACGAATATCCATTGCGGCGCGAGCGACTTGATTTGCGACAGCGTCGCCGAGTGATCGAGTGTGCCGATCGCATATTTCTCGAAATAGACGAGGTCAAAGCCGTTGGCCTTGGCCGACTTCTCCATTTCCTGCGCGATCGCGAGCGGGAACAAATCGTTGCGCGCGAGGATCGCGATCTTCTTCACCTCGGGCACCTTGGCCTTGATGATCTGGGTCAGCGGCGTCGTCAGCGTGTCGTTCGGCGTGAAGGTGCCGAACAGATATTTGTAGCCCTGGTCATAGACCTGGACGGAGGACGCGGTCGCCGCCAGCGTCGGCACCTTGTACTTCTCGGACACGGTGCTCGCCGCCTTGGCCGCGCCGGAACCGAAGGCGCCGAACATGAAGTTGACGTTGTCCTGGCTGATCATCTGCTCGGTCGCCTGCACCGCGCGCGGCGTGTTCGACTGATAGTCGGCGTAGACAATCTCGACCTTGTATTTCTTGCCGCCGACGGAAATGCCGCCGGCCTTGTTCGCCTCCTCGGCCCAGAGGTCATAACCCTGCTGCTGCTTGATCGCTTCGGGCGCGAGCGGGCCGGTGATCGGCAGCGGCGCGCCGAAACGGATGACGTCCTCGGCCGACGCGTTAGAAGTCTGCGCGCCGCAGAGAACCGCTGCCGCCCATAGCGGGGCTGCAAGACGCGCGTAACGAGCGACCCAAGACTTATTCATAGAATACTTCTCCATGGCAGCCAGAGACTGAAACATAAAAATCATGGCAAATCCCGCATTCGAATAAAAGCATTGAAATTAGAGGTCTGAGGTCGAATAATTCGACCCCTGGTCAGCGCCTGCCGCCTTGTTGGGCAGGCCGCGAGGGGAGGACGAAAGCCGCATGATCGAGTCAGCCGCCATCCGATATTTCCGCGAGGTCACCGAATGCGGCTCGATCAAGCAGGCGGCGGCTTCGCTGCGGATCGCGCCGAGCGCGATCAGCCGGCAGATGCAGGCGATCGAGGAGGAGCTTTCGGCAAAACTGTTCGAGCGCGGCCCGCGCGGGATGCAGCTCACCGGCGCCGGTAACCTACTCTACCGCTACGCGGTCGAGAACCGCAATCAGCTCGACGGCATCCGCGTCAAGGTGCAGGAGTTCGATAGTTCGCGGCGTGGGCAGGTCAGGATCGCCACCGTTGAGGGCATGCTGATGAGCTTTCTGTCGAATTTCGCCGTCGACCTTGCCGGCGACTATCCGGGCATCTCGATCTCGATGACGATGGTGGGCTCGCGCGACGTGGCCGAGAGAGTCGGCCACAACGATGTCGACCTCGGCTTCGTGTTCGGCCGCGCGCCGCGCAGCGATCTGATCGAGCTCGGGCGGATGCGGCAGTCGCTGTGCCTGATCGTCTCGCCGCGCCACCCGCTGGCGAACAAGGCGAGCTGCACGGTGAAGGAACTCGCAGGGCTACGCGTCGTGGTCCCCGATCCGTCCTTCGGCATCCGCCAGGAAGTCGATCGGGCCTGCGCGCAAGCGAAGGTCAGGCTCGAGGTCTGCACCGAGACCAACTCGCTCGCCTTCGCACAAAGGCTTGCCGCCCGCACCGATCTCGCCACCTTCCTGCCGCGCGTCGCCGCAGTGTCGGCGCTGGAGGCCGGCCTGCTCGTCGCCGTGCCGCTACGCGACAAGCGGCTGGAAGCAACGCAGGTCACCATGGTCCGGCTGGCGAGCCGAAACCTGTCGCCGTCCTGCCGGCTGGTGGCCGACCTCCTGATCGGCCGGATGCGGGAAGAGCAGGACTGAGGTCAGCTCGATTGCGTCCGGGACAGGTGCTGCGCTCCCTCTCCCGCTTGCGGGGGAGGGCCAGGGTGGGGGTTTCTCCGCGATTCACACTGTCCGATCGTGTGGAGAGAGCCTCACCCGACGCTGACGTCATAGCCGAAGCTCCGCTTCGGCGTTCTGAGGAACGGCCGCCAAAGGCGGCCTATGCCTCCCCCGCAAGCGGGAGAGGTGAAGCGGACTCGTGGCCAGTCCAACCAAATGGCACTACGCTCTAGGTCAGCTCGCTTCGCGCAATTTGAAGCGCTGGATCTTGCCGGTCTGCGTTTTCGGCAGCGCGTCGACGAAGCTGATGGCGCGAGGATATTTGTACGGCGCGATCCTGGCCTTGACGTGATCCTGCAAGAGCTTGACCTGCAGATCGTCACAGCGGCAGCCCTGCTTCAGCACGACATAGGCCGAAACGATCTGCCCGCGCTCCTCATCGGCCTGCCCCACCACCGCACACTCCGCGATGTCGGGATGTGTCAATAGCGCGGCCTCGACCTCGGGACCCGCGATGTTGTAGCCGGAAGAAATGATCATGTCGTCGGCGCGGGCGACGAAAGAGAGCCGGCCATTCTCGTCGCGTACGAACGCGTCGCCGGTCAGGTTCCAGCCATCGCGCACATATTTGGTTTGGCGCGGGTCCGCGAGATAGCGACACCCGGTCGGGCCACGCACCGCGAGCTTGCCGACCTTGCCGGGCGGCAACTCGTTCATGTCGTCATCGACGATCTTTGCCTCATAGCCTGAGACCGGATGTCCGGTCGTGCCCGCTACGGCATCGCCGATCCGGTTGGTGATGAAGATGTGCAGGATCTCCGTGCTGCCGATGCCGTCGAGGATCGGCTTGCCGGTCTTCCTGGTCCAGCTTTCGAATACTGGCGCCGGCAGTGTCTCGCCGGCAGAAACTGCGATGCGCAGCGAGGACAGGTCGGCGCCGTTGTCCATCGCGGCCATCATCGCGCGGTACGCCGTCGGCGCAGTGAAACAGATTGTCGCCTTGTAGGTCTCGATGATCTCGACCATCTGGTTCGGAGCGGCATTTTCCAGGAGCGTCGCAGTAGCGCCGAACCGCAACGGAAAGATCGCGAGCCCGCCCAGGCCGAAGGTGAAGGCCAGCGGTGGTGACCCGACGAAGACGTCGTCCTCGGTGACATCAAGCACTTCCTTCGCATAACCATCCGCAATGATCAGGAGATCGCGGTGGAAATGCATCGTCGCCTTCGGCTCGCCGGTCGTGCCCGATGTGAATCCCAACAGCGCGACGTCGTCGCGGCCGGTCTTGACCGCCTCGAACCGCACCGGCTTGCTCAACGCGACGCGATCGAGCTCGGCGTCGTGGTTCTGCGTGCCGTCGAAATTGACGACCTGCCTGAGGAATTTGCTGATCTTCGCGCAGGCGACGAGCTCATCGGCGATACGGCTGTCGGTCAGCGCCAGCGAGATTTCGGCCTTGTCGACGATCTTCTCCAGTTCGCCGGCGCGCAACATCGGCATGGTGTTGACGACGACGGCGCCAGCCTTGGTCGCGGCGAGCCAGACGGCAACGAAGGCCGGATTGTTGCCGGAACGGATCAGCACACGGTTGCCGGCTTTGACGCCATAGTTCTCGACCAGCGCATGCGCAAGGCGATTGGACCAGTCGGTCAATTCCTTGTAGGTGCGCTGGCGACCGTTGCCGATCAGCGCAATGCGGTCGCCAAACCCCTTCTCGACCATGCGGTCGGTCAGTTCGACCGCGGCGTTGAGATATTCTGGATATTGAAATTCAGGCCGGTCGAGCAGCAGGTCCGGCCACTGATGGAGCGGCGGAAGATTGTCGCGCGTGAACGTATCGACATGGGCGGAAGGGCCCAGCTTCGGTGCAAGAACTGCCATATCCATCGCCCCTCGCTTTCCAGCAAGAATGCTCACGATCACACATCGAGGACGCCCGGCAGCGTATCCGGCAACAATTTTATACTTAAAACAATTCCGCGCAAGGGCCGATTTTGCGCTTCGCCGGAACGTGAGGAGAATTCAGCCCTGCGCCAATTCGCGCAGGCGCGTAACCATCGCCGAGTCTGGATCGGCCAGCGGCGCGATCGCGGTGAAATGATTGGCAGCGGCGACGACACCGAACCGGGTGGCAACGCCGGCCGCGCCCCATTGCTCGACGATGGTGCGGCTTTGCCGATGATATTCGGCGCTTTCGGTTTCGCCGACCACCGCATCCAGCGCTGTTCCGGCTGGCGGCCGCCAGAACAGCGGACTTGCGGCCTCGGCTGCCGCAGCATCCAGACGCAACGCCTTGTTGATCGAGGTTTCGACCAGCGGCGCGAGCTCGAACAGGCCCGAGATCGAATAGGCCGATATGACCGGCCGCTTCGGCAACGACCTATCGAACGCCATCCAATCGGTCGCGAGCATGCAGGCGGCGAGATGCCCGCCCGCAGAATGACCGCTCATCACCAGCAGTCGTCCGAGGCGCGCCAATTCGCGCGACGCATCGCGCATCTGGCCGATGATATCGGCAATGGTGGCGGCAGGACAGAGATCGTAGCTCGGCACAGCGACCGTGACCCCGTGGGTATTGAGCCCGCGCGCGCAATGGCTGAAGAAGGAGCCGTCGAGCGCCTGCCAATAGCCGCCGTGGATGAAGACGACGATCGGCCCTTCGCCGCTTTCAAACAAATCAATGGTGTGGCGATTGCCGGGGCCGTAGGCGATGCGGCGCGGCGCATGCTGCGCGCGATAGGCGGATGCGTCCCTGGCCCAGCCCTCGATCAGCGCCTGATGTTCCGGCACCCGCGCGCGATTGTTGTATTCGACTTCATAGTCGACACCACTCATGGCGTCCGCGCCTTGGCCGATCGCTGCGCCGATGCTTTTGTCTTGGCGAGCAGCCGCATCAATTCGCTGATATCCTTGCGCGAGAGGTCGGCGAAGATATCGGCGATCCAGGTCTCGTGCTCGGCCGCCATCTTGCGGAACTCGGCGCGGCCGAGTTTCGTCAATCGGATGAACTGCACACGCCGATCTGTCTCCGAGGTGCGGCGGTCGAGATGACCCGATTCCACCAACCGCTCGACCAGGCCGGTCACATTGCCGTTCGATACCATCATGCGCTTGGAAAGGTCTGATAGCGTCATGCCGTCAGGCACCTTGTCGAGCTGGGCCATCAGGTCGAAGCGCGGCAGCGTGACGTCGAAGCGCTCGCGAAGGCGGCTGCGCACCTCGCCCTCGATCAGGGTGGTGCAGGTCAGAAGCCGAAGCCAGAGCCGGAGCTCCGTGCCATGATCTTCCGGCAGTTCGACCGCTTTTGTCTCGGAATCAAGCATCATGGGCAGTCACGCCTTTCGCGGCGCCAATCGCAGCCGATCGTTTTGACCTTCAAACAATTCGCGGCATATCGCAAGCCGAATGAGCGATGCTCCATGATATCGCGGGATCTCTTTAAGCTTCAAGCAATTTGGCGCGGCGCTTGCATACAGACCGCGGGCGGCTGAACGGTCCGCGGGCGGCCCAGACCCGGCGAGGCATTCGCTTGCGGCGCTTGCCGTCGTCAGAATAAGCTGTGGCGCGAGATTTTGATCTTTGTTGGCGCGGGGAGAGACCATGAAACGGGCATTGAAGTTGGCAGGATTGGCGGCGCTGTTCGCCCTTGCTGCCGGACCCGCGCTGGCGCAGGAGAAGATCAAGATCGGCGTCATCGTGACGACGTCGGGCCCGGCCGCCGCGCTCGGCCAACAGGTGCGCGACGGCTTTGCGCTGGCGATCAAGGATCTCGGCGGCAAGATGGCGGGCCGCGACGTCGAGGTCGTCAATGTCGACGATGAGCTCAAGCCGGATGGCGCGGTGACCAAGGTGCGCGGGCTCCTGGAACGCGACAAGGTCGACTTCGTGGTCGGACCGATCTTCTCCAACATCCTGCAGGCGATCCACCGTCCCGTGACCGAGAACAAGACGTTCCTGATCTCGCCCAACGCCGGCCCCTCGAGCTACGCCGGCAAGGAATGCAACCCGTTCTTCTACGTCACCTCCTATCAGAACGACCAGGTGCACGAGATCCTCGGCAAGGTCGCGCAGGATCGTGGCTACAAGCGCGTCTATCTCCTGGTGCCGAACTACCAGGCCGGACGCGACTCGGTGGCCGGCTTCAAGCTCGACTACAAAGGCGAGATCGTCGACGAATCTTATACGCCGCTCAATACGCTCGACTTTCAGCCCGAATTGACAAAAATCTCCTCGCTGAAGCCGGATGCGCTGTTCACCTTCATGCCGGGTGGCATGGGCGTCAATCTGGTGAAGCAGTACAAGCAGGCCGGCGCCACCGTGCCCGTGCTGTCAGCCTTCACGGTCGATGAATCGACGCTGCCGGAGCAGCAGGATGCGGCGGTGGGCATGTTCGGCGGCGCCAACTGGGCGCCCAACCTCGACAATCCCCAGAACAAGAAGTTCGTCGCTGCCTATGAAGCCGCCTACAAGAGTGTGCCGGGCACCTACGCCATGCAGGCTTACGACGCGGCGCTGCTGATCGACAGCGCGGTGAAGGCGGTCAACGGCAACCTCTCCAACAAGGAGGCGGTCGCGGCGGCGCTCAAGAAGGCGGACTTCGTCTCGCTTCGCGGCGGCTTCAAGTTCAACACCAACGGCTATCCGATCCAGGACTTCTATCTGACCCAGGTCGCGAAACGTCCTGATGGAAAGTTCCAGACCGAGATCGTACAGAAAGTGTTTGAAAATTACGGCGACCGTTACGCCAAGGATTGCTCAGCCAAGTGAACGGGCAAGTAAGCGAGGGAGTGGAACAATGAACGACGAGATCGCGGGCATCACGCGCGCCAACGAGGGCATGCAAGGCATCACCTGGAACATCCTCGGCCAGACCTATGTGCCGAAGAACCGCACCGAGCACTCGTTCTCCTGGCATGCGACGTTTCCGCCCGGCACTTTCGTGCCGCCGCACATTCATCCCGACCAGGACGAATATCTTTACATCCTCGAGGGTAAGCTCGACTTCATGCTCGACGGTGCCGATGAATCGGCAACGCCTGGCGACCTCGTGCGCCTGCCCATGGGCAAGCCGCACGGCATCTTCAACAAGTCGCAGCAGGCCGCGAAGACGCTGTTCTGGGTGTCGCCGACGCACCGGCTCTATGATCTGTTCTGGGCGATCCACAATATGCGGGAGCAGAACCCGGACGATGTGGTGAAACTCGCCGCTGAGCACAACATCTACTTCCTGCCGCCGCCCCCGGCGTAGCACGTAGCCCGGATGGAGCGCAGCGTAATCCGGGGTTGATCGCCCCAATCGACGGTGTCCCGGATTGCGCTGCGCTCCATCCGGGCTACGCTGCAAGAGCAGGATGAGAGGTCTGGGGCCTCATGGTTCGAGACGCGCGGCAAGCCGCGCTCCTCACCATGAGGGTCTAAGATCTCGCCTCGCTCGCAGACCTCATCCTGAGGAGGCCGCGCAGCGGCCGTCTCGAAGGATGAAGCCCCCGACGCCCGTTACGATTGCCGCGCCACCACGCGTGCGGCAAAGCCCGCCTTGGCGGCGTAGCCGCGCACGATCGCTTCGCGCGCCTCATAGCTCAGAATAGACTCGATGTCCGTAAACCCCTGCGGCGCGATCTGCTCGACCGCATCGATCACGCCCTCGGGCCCGCCGCGACGGTTGGAGGCGACGATGTCGGCGGTCATCGGCAGGCGCTGCCGTTCGTAGGCGACCAGCGCCTGACGCGGATGTTCCGAACGTGCCAGCGCATCGGCGAGGCACCGCGCATCCAGAATGGCCTGCGAGGCGCCGTTGGAGCCGACCGGATACATCGGATGCGCGGCATCGCCGAGCAAGGTGACGCGCCCGCTGGTCCAATAGGGCAAGGGATCGCGGTCGCAGCACGGATATTCCCAGAATTCCGGCGTGGCGCCGACCAGCGCTGCAAAGTCGACCTGCGGGATCAAGAAGCCTGCCACATGCGGCATCAGCTCTTCGCGCCTGCCGAGGTTCGACCAGCCCTCGCGGCGCGGCGGCGGTGACGCGCCGTCGCCGATCCGCACCATCACCGCCCAATTGGTGAGACGGCTGGCCGGGCTCGAGCCTTCCGCGATCGGATAGATCACGGCCTTGGCGTTCAGGCCGCCGGCGATGATCATCGAGCGGCCCGTCAGGAACGCGGGCCAGTCGGCGGCGCCGCGCCACAGCATCAGGCCGTTCCAGCAGGGTGGCCCCTCGTTCGGAATCAGCGTCTCGCGCACTTTCGAGTGGATGCCGTCGGCGCCGATCAGGATATCGCCGCGCGCCGTGTGCACATGCTGGCCTGCACGATCGAAGAAGTAGGCCGCGACGCCGCCTTCATCCTGCGTGAACGCGCCGAGCCGGCAACCGGTGTGGATCGCCTCGCTGCCGAGCCGCTCAACCACCGCCTGATAGATGACGCCCTGCAGGCGGCCGCGATGAACGGAGAATTGCGGCACCTCGTGGCCGGCGTCCAGCCCGCGCTTCTCGTGCCAGACCTGCTGGCCATGGCGCGTCAGGTAGAACAGCTCGTAGGTGCGGATCGCAACCTTGTCGAGCGCGTCAAGCAGGCCAAGCCCGGCGAGTTCGCGGATCGCATGCGGCAGGGTGTTGATGCCGACGCCGAGCTCGCGGATCGTTTCCGCCTGCTCGAACAATTCGCAGGAAATGCCGCGAGCCCGCAGCATCAGCGCCGTCGTGAGCCCGCCAATCCCGCCGCCGACGATAATCGCCTTCATCGCCCTACTCCGCTCGAAACCCGGACGTTGTGAGAGGTTGGCAGGGTCGCACGGCGTCAGAGCCGCTCGCAAGACGCTTTATGGTCTCAGCATCCACTCCGCCCGCGACTTAGGTTAACGCTCTCACCACCTCAATCCGGAACCACCGCGATGGCCTGGATCTCGACCCTGGCGCGATCCTCGATCAGGCCGGAGACCTGCACCGCCGTCATCGCCGGGAAACGGCGGCCCATGATGTCGCGGTAGACCGCGCCGATCTCTTTCAACCGCGAGGAGTATTCGCGGCGGTCGAGCAGGAACCAGGTCATCGACACGATATGCTCCGGCGTTGCGCCGCCGCTGGCGGCGACCGCGACGACGTTCCGCAGGGTCTGGGCGATCTGCTCCACGAGATCGTCGGTCTCGAACACGCATTGCGCGTTCCAGCCGATCTGGCCGGCGACAAAGATCATCTTGCCGCGCGCGGCAACGCCATTGGCATAGCCGACCGGCTGGGCCCAGCCGTTCGGTTGCAGGAGTTCGATCATGTGCTTGTTCCCGTCACGGGTTCAATTCCCCTCGAAGACCGGTTTCTTCTTGGCGGCGAAAGCCTCGAAGGCGCGGCGGAAATCACCGGTCGCCATGCAGACCGCCTGCGCCTGCGCTTCCGACTCCACCATCTCGTCGATGCCCATCGCCCATTCCTGGTTGAACATCGTCTTGGTCATGCCATGCGCGAACCATGGGCCGTCGGCGAGCGAACGGGCGAGTTCATGAGCCGCGGCCGACAGCTCCGCCGATGGCACCAGGCGGTTGTGAAAGCCCCAGGCAAATCCCTCTTCCGCGCTCATGGCCCGGCCGGTGTAAAGCAACTCAGCGGCGCGCCCCTGCCCGATCACCCGCGGCAACAGTCCGCACGCGCCCATGTCGGCGCCAGCGAGTCCCACGCGCGTGAACAGGAACGCGGTCTTGGCCTGCGGCGTCGCCAGCCGCAGATCGGACGCGAGCGCCAGCATCGCGCCGGCGCCGGCGCAGATACCGTCGATCGCCGCGACAATCTGCTGGGGGCATTTGCGCATCGCCTTCACGACATCGCCGGTCATGCGCGTGAACGCAATCAGGTCGGGCATCGCCATCCGCGTCAGCGGCTCGATGATCTCGAACACATCACCGCCGGAGCAGAAATTGCCGCCCTCGCCGGTCAGCACGATGGCGCGGACGTCGGAGGCGTAGGCAAGATCGCGGAAGAGATCGCGCAGCTCCTCGTAGGACTGGAACGTCAGCGGGTTCTTCTTGTCCGGCCGGTTCAGCGTGATGGTGGCGACGCGGGCATCGTCATCGGTGGACCATTTGAAATGGCGCGCCGGATAATTCTTGAACGGTCGCAGCTTTGCTTTCATCTCAGACATGATGTTGTTTCCTTGGGCGTTTCCTTGGGCGTTTCCCTTATCCCGTGAAGACCTCGCCGCCGGCAACCGCGATGGCCTGTCCGTTGATGGACGATGCGCTTGAGGAGGCGAGCCAAAGAATGGTGTCCGCAACCTCCTCAGGCGTCACCAGCCGCTGCATCGGATTGACCTTTGCCAGGGCTGCGCGCGCTTCCGCTTCGCTCCGGCCGGTCTTGGCGACGATGTTGGCGGCCGCCTCGGCCACCAACGGCGTATCAGTATAGCCCGGACAGACCGCATTCACGGTGACGCCGCGGCGCGCATATTCGAGCGCGAGCGCGCGCGTCAGCCCGACGACGCCGTGCTTGGCGGCGACATAGGCCGAGACGTAAGCGTAGCCGGTCAGGCCCGCCGTGGACGCAACATTGATGACGCGCCCGCGTCCGCGTTGCGCCATGCCGGGCAGCACCGCATGCGTCACCAGGAAGACGCTGGAGAGGTTGCTCGCCAGCATGTCCGACCACAGCGCGGCATCCGTCTTCTCGAACGGCGCGCTCAATGCTTTCCCTGCATTGTTGACGAGAATGTCGATCGGGCCGGCCTCAGCCTCGATCCGCTTGATGCCTTCGGTGACCGCGATTTCGTCGGTCACATCGACAGGCAGAACTGCGCCTGCACCCGCCCCAATGGACGCCGCGGTCTCGGCAAGCGCATCCGGCCTCCTGCCTGCAACACTCACGCGTACGCCGACTTCGGCCAGCGCGCGTGCGGCCGCGGCGCCGATGCCGGAGCCGCCACCGGTGATGAGCGCATGCGCATTGGGCCAGAAATGCCGGGTCATGCTTTCGCTCCCGCTGCCGCGCGTTCCAGATTGGCCTCATATTGCGGCTTGCCGGAGAGATATTGCTTCGGCCAGGCAATCGACTTCACGCCGATCTTGGCGGCCTCGTGCAGCGTCCAGGCAGCATCGGCGAGATGCGGGCGAGCGATCGCGCAGAGATCGGCGCGGCCGGCGGCGATGATGGAATTGGCGTGATCGGCCTCGGAAATCGCGCCGACCGCAATGGTCGCAATGCCGACCTCGTTGCGGATCTTGTCGGCAAACGGCGTCTGATAGAGCCGCCCATAGACCGGATGGTCGTCGGCCCAGACCTGGCCCGAGGAGCAATCGATCAGGTCGGCGCCGGCTTCCTTGAACAGCCTTGCGAACTCTAGCGCATCATCGGGCGTGTTGCCGCCCTCGGTCCAGTCATGGCACGACAGGCGCACCGAGATCGGCTTGTCCTGCGGCCACACTTGCCGGATCGCGCGAAACACTTCCAGCGGATAGCGCGCACGGTTCTCGATGCTGCCGCCATATTGGTCCGTCCGGCGGTTGGTGAGCGGCGAGAGGAAGCTCGACAATAGATAGCCGTGGGCACAATGCAGTTCGAGGATGTCGAAGCCGGCCTGTACCCCGCGCCGGGCCGCGGCGACGAACTGCTCGCGCACCTCATCCAGTTCGGCGCGCGTCATCGGCTCGGGCATCTGGCCGTCGGGCAGATAGGGAACGGCGGAGGCCGACACCAGCGGCCAGTTTCCGCCCCGGAGCGGCTCGTCCATGCCTTCCCAAGCCACGCGCGTAGAACCCTTGCGGCCGGCATGGCCGAGCTGGATGCCGATCCTGGCCGCGCTATTGCCGTGGACGAAATCGACGATGCGCTTGTAGGCGTTCGCCTGCTCGTCGTTCCAAAGCCCGCAGCAGCCCGGCGTGATCCGCGCCTCCGGTGACACGCAGGTCATCTCGGTGAAAATCAATCCGGCGCCGCCGAGCGCGCGGGCGCCGAAATGGACGAGGTGGAAATCGTTCGGCACGCCTTCCACCGCCGAATACATCGCCATCGGCGAGCAGATGATGCGGTTTGGCAACGACAGACCGCGGATGCGGAACGGTGTGAGCATCGGCGGTGCTACACGATCGTTGGAATCCGGCAGCCCGGCGCGTTCGGCGAACCAGCGCTCATAGCCTTCGAGCCATGTCTTGTCGCGAAGCCGCAAATTTTCGTGGCTGATGCGCTGCGAACGCGTCAGCAGCGAATACATGAACTGCTCGGGCTCCAGCGTGTCGGCATAGCGCGCGCCGACCACCTCGAACCATTCCATAGCATTGCGCGCGGCGTTCTGGATCCGAGCCACATCGACGCGGCGGAGTTCTTCGTAAGCGGCGAGCACCGACGGAATCTTGTCCGGCGTTGCGCCGAGCTGCTTGAACTGGTTGGTCAGCTCGATCGCATCCTCGAGCGCGAGCTTGGTCCCCGATCCGATCGCAAAATGCGCGGTATGCGCGGCATCGCCCATCACCACGACATGGCTGTTGCCGTTGAACGCGGTCCATTTGCCGCAGATCAATCGCGGGAAGGAAAGCCAGGCCGAACCGCGCAGATGGCGCGAATTGGATGCCAACGAATGGCCCTCGAGAATCTCGGCGAAGATCTTTTCACAGAAGGCGATGGAGCCGGCCTGGTCGAGCTTGTCGAGACCATGCGCCAGAAACGCTTCTTCCGTGGTCTCGACAATGAAGGTCGCCGCGCCCTCCTCGAATTTGTAGATATGCGCCTGGAACCAGCCGTGTTCGGTCTTGCGGAAGTCGAAGGTGAAGGCATCAAAGCGCTTGTTGGTGCCGAGCCAGATATAGCGGTTCGGCCGCATCAGGATGTCGGGCTGGAAGCTGTCGGCATAGCGCGTGCGGATCTTCGAGTTCACGCCGTCGGCCGCGACGATCAAATCGGTATCCGGAAATTCGAGATCGGAATCGACCTCGCGCTCAAAGACAAGTTCGACGCCGAGTTCCTCGGCGCGCGCCTGCAGGATGTTGAGCAGGCGCTTGCGGCCGATGCCGACAAAGCCGTGGCCGGTGGTGCGCATCCGGCGGCCTTTGATCAGGACCTCGATATCGTCCCAGTGGTTGAAAGCCTCCTCGATCGCATCCGCCGTGACGGGATCCCATTTGCGCATGTTGTCCATGGTCGCGTCGGAGAACACGACGCCGAAACCGAAGGTGTCGTAGGGGCGGTTGCGCTCGACCACCGAAATCCGGTGCGCCGGATCGAGCATCTTCATCAGGATGCCGAAATAGAGCCCGGCCGGCCCGCCCCCGATGCAGACGATGCGCATGGCTGTCTCCTCACCTTCGGCCGTCGGGGCATCTCCGCGGACAGTCCCGGACCGACATGGGAATATTTTATGCTTAAAATAATTTTGTCAAGCGAGCCCCGGCCCGGTCGGGCAAAAAAGCGGTCTCGCCGCGCTCTTAGGCGCGGCAACCGGTTAGACAGATCGGATCGATTGACGGCGGTTCTCCCTCCCCCGTTCTTTATGGGGCCGGGACGAGCAAAGCTCGCCCTGAGAGGGTTGGGGTGAGGGCTCTATCCGCGAATACGGCGGCAACCGGACTCGTGGAGACTCCCCCTCACCCGAAATTCAAGCTGCGCTCGAATTTCGACCTCTCCCCGCAAGCGGGGCGAGGTGAACGGAGCTCGGGGGTCTCTAATACGCCAGCGGCTTCGGCCGGCCGACGCCGCAATAATGAAAACCGTTCCGCGTCACATCCTCGGGCGAATAGATGTTGCGGAGGTCGACGATCACGGGCGTTGCCATGATCGTCGCCATCTTCTTCAGGTCGAGCGCGCGGAACTGCTCCCATTCCGTCACGATCACGATCGCATGGCTTCCCCGCGCGCAATCATAGGCGTCGCGGCAGAAGGTGACATTCTCGAACACCTTCTTGGCCTGCTCCATCCCGACCGGATCGAACGCGCGGATCGCCGCGCCCATGTCCTGCAGCGCCGTGATCAGCGGGATCGATGGCGCGTCGCGCATGTCGTCGGTGTTCGGCTTGAAGGTGACGCCGAGCACGGCGATGGTCTTGCCGCGGATGTTGCCGCCGAAGGCATTCGACACCTTGCGCGCCATTGCGCGCTTGCGCTGGTCGTTCACCGCCACCACCGTTTCGACGATCCGCAGCGGAGCCTCGTTGTCCTGGCCTGTCTTGATCAGCGCCAGCGTGTCCTTGGGAAAGCAGGAGCCGCCGAAGCCCGGACCGGCATGCAGGAATTTCGAGCCGATGCGGTTGTCGAGCCCGATACCGCGGGCGACCTCCTGGACATTGGCGCCGACCTTCTCGGCAAGATCGGCGATCTCGTTGATGAAGGTGATCTTGGTCGCGAGGAACGAGTTGGCGGCATATTTCGTCAGTTCCGCGGTGCGGCGGCTGGTATAGAGGATCGGCGAGGTGTTGAGATGCAGCGGACGATAGACTTCCGCCATCACCTCCCTCGCAAATGCATCCTCGGTGCCGATGACGATGCGGTCGGGGTGCTTGAAATCCTGGATCGCGGCACCTTCCCGCAAGAATTCCGGATTGGAGACGACGGCGAATTTCGCGTCCTTCTTCTCCTCGCGGATGATGCGCTCGACCTCGTCGCCGGTGCCGACCGGGACGGTCGACTTCGTCACTACGACGGCGGATTCCGGCAAGGCCGCGGCGATCTCGCGCGTCGCGGCATAGACATGGGAAAGATCGGCGTGGCCGTCGCCGCGGCGGGACGGAGTGCCGACCGCGATGAAGATGACTTCGGAACGGCTGACCGCCCCCTTCAAGTCGGTCACAAAAGCCAGGCGGCCCTGCGCGATGTTTCTCGCCACCAACTCGGAAAGCCCGGGCTCGTGGATCGGTATCTCGCCCTTGTTGAGCGCTGCGATCTTCTTTTCATCCTTGTCGACGCAAACGACGTAGTGCCCGAAGTCGGCGAAACACGCCCCCGACACCAGTCCGACATAACCGGCGCCGACCATCGTGATATGCATGACTTATCCTGTCTGACCAAATGATCGCAGCGGTCGCACTGGTCATCATTTGACCAGCATCGACTCGCCGTCGAGATGCTGCGGGAAGAAGAAGAAATTGTTGATATAGAACCGCCCTTCCTTGCGGCCACCATCCGCCTCGAGCGCCGCCGCATCCTGCAGCTCCTCGACATCGAATTTTTCGACGTCGACCACATCGTCTTCCTTCAGGAAGAAACCACGATAGGACCGTTGCCGGAAGAAATCGAACACCGATTCCGTCGCGGCCGGCCGATGACGATCCTCCGCCTCAACCAGGAACACCGGCTGGCAGCGCTCGAGGAGCTCGACGGCGCCGTTGAGGACGTTGAGCTCGTGCCCTTCCACGTCGATCTTCACGAAGGCAACCTCCTGATGCATCACCGAATCCAGCCGCGCCATCGGCACATGGGCGGCGACGATCGGATCGGCCGACGCCATCACCCGCCGCTCAAGCGAGGCAAGGCCGTGGACCAGGCCCGTGTCGCCGCGCGGAATGAAGAGCTCCGCGTCACCTTCGTGGTCCGACAGCGCGATCTCGTGCACGCTGACGTTTGAAGCGGACGTCCGCCGCAGCAGGCGCGCCATGTCGTGCGAGGGTTCGAAGGCGTGAACTTCGCGGGAAAGCCGCGCCAGCTTTCGCGTGTAGAGCCCGCAATTGGCGCCGATGTCGACCGTGACAGCATCTTCCGGGATGATCTTGTCGAGATAGGAAAGCTCCCGCTCCGCCGATTTCGGGCGATGCATGAAGTGCCACTGCAGCCAGATCGATGGGAATGCATCCTTCAAGAGATCCTTGGCCTGCTGCTTGGCACCCATGTCCATTCCCTCCGTTATGTGTTGATGCGGATCGGGTACTCCGAGACGCCGCTTGCCGGATTGGCTTGCGGTCGCCGCGTCACACCCGGTGGTAGATGTCCTGCACCCGGACGATGTCGTCCTCCCCAAGATACGTGCCCGACTGCACCTCGATCAGGTTCAGCGGAACCTTGCCCGGATTTTCCAGGCGATGCATGCAGCCGAGCGGAACGAAGATCGATTCGTTCTCGCGGAGCAGCACCTCCTCGTCGTCTCGCGTGACGATCGCGGTGCCGTTCACCACCACCCAATGCTCGGCGCGGTGAAAATGTTTCTGCAGCGACAGTTTGGCACCCGGGTTGACGGTGATGCGCTTGACCTGGAAGCGGTCGCCGGCATGGATCGACGTGTAGTAACCCCACGGACGGTGCACGCTGTGGGTCTGCGTCGCGGCGCGATGGCCGTTGGCCTTCAACCGCTCCACCAGCTTGCCGACATCCTGGGCGCGCTCGCGTTTGGTCACGAGCACCACGTCGGGCGAAGCGGTGATGACGAGATCCTCGACGCCGAGGGCGGCAACCAGCGGGCCGTCTCCCCGCACGTAGCAGCCGGAGCTGTCTTCGGCCACCGCGTCGCCGATCACGACATTGCCGGAGGAGTCCTTCTCGCCCATCGTCCACAGCGCCGACCAGCTTCCGACGTCGCTCCAGTCAAAACTGGCCGGCACCACCATGGCCTTGTCGGTTTTTTCCATCACCGCGTAGTCGACGGAGATAGATGGGCAGGACTCGAATGCCTTTTCTTCCAACCGCAGGAAATCGAGATCGCGCGTCGCGCCGGCCAGCGCCGCGCGGCAGGCGTCCAGAATGGCGGGCTCGTGCCGCGCCAATTCATCGATGAAAGCTCGTGCGGGCAGCAGGAAGATCCCGCTGTTCCACAGATGATCATTGCCGGCCAACAAGCGCTCCGCGGTCGCAACGCCGGGCTTCTCGACGAAGCCTGCGACTTTGCGGATTTCGGGAAGATCGGCGATCCCGCCGCCCATGCGGATGTAGCCATATCCGGTCGCAGGCCCGGTCGGCTTGAGGCCGAACAGGACAAACTGTCCGCGGCGCGCTGCCGGAAGCCCGCTCGCGATCGCGGCGCGGAACGCCGCGTGATCGCGCACCCAGTGGTCGACCGGCGTCACCAGGATCACCGCGCCAGGATCGACCTCGCTGGCGAGAAGCGCCGCGATCGCCACCGCCGGCGCGGTATTTCGTCCGAACGGCTCCAGCACCATGGTGGGATTGGCGATGCCGGCCGCGCGCAGTTGCTCGCCAATGGCAAAGCGATGCTCGGCATTGGCAATCACCATCGGATCGGCAAACAGCGACGGCTCCGTCACGCGGTTCGCCGTCTGCTGCAGCAAGGTCTTCTCGCCGAGCAGCGCGAGCAGTTGCTTCGGCTGGTTCTCGCGCGACAGCGGCCAGAGCCGCGAGCCGGTTCCGCCCGACAAAAGAACTGGGACTATGCGGCCGCGTGGCTGCAGCATTCTGTCGCTCCCCTTGATGTGATGGTTATATGTCGGCGGGCTAGAAGCCGCTGCCGGACAGGAATTCGCGGCGGACGGTGCGCACGATGATCATGACGTCCATGCGCAAGGACCAGCGCTCGATATAGTCGAGGTCGTAATCGATCCGCGAGATTGCGCGGCCGGCCTCAACCGTGCTTCCGCGGCACCCGCTCACCTGCGCGAGGCCGGTGATGCCAGGCCGAGCGCTGTGGCGCTGGAAGTAATACGGCACGAGGTCCTCATAAGGCAGCTCGGCGGCCAGCATGCCCGGGACATGCGGGCGCGGGCCGACCAGCGACATGTCGCCCCTGATGACATTGATCAATTGCGGGATTTCGTCGAGGCTCGTCTTGCGCAGGATCTTGCCGATCGAGGTGACGCGGGAGTCGCCCTGCACGGTCTGCTTCACGCCGCGCACGTCACCGGCATCGGTCCGCATCGAGCGGAACTTGTAGATCTTGAAGCGCCGGTTTCGATAGCCGTACCGGTATTGGTGAAACAACACGGGCCCTCGCGACGTCAGCTTGATGCCGATGGCGATCGCGATCAAGAGCGGCGCGAAGAACAAGAGCGCTGCGCTCGCAACCACGATATCGAAGATGCGCTTTGCGATGGAGGAGCCCGGCTCGGTGCGAACCGAGCCGCGCGGGCGCTTTGCCCGATAGGGGCTATATGAATTGCTGCCGGCATATTCGACCGGCCGCATCGAGATGATGCTCCGCTTGTTGCGGAGCGACCTGATACTGTCCTGGTCGAAGTTGGCTGTGACGATGGCGGCCATTTGCTCTCGCTCTCTCTGTTGAACCCAAAGAGGTCACAAGCGCGACGACGCAGACCGTCACTGCCCATCTCGCGGGCACCTTCGCAATTGCGAATTTTCCTGCGTAGCAGAGACGCGTCTCGATCGCGCGGCGGTATAACTCTACGAACTCTTTGGGCGAAATGGGGCAGCAAAACGAAAATGTTGCGCGCGGTTTTGCATCGCGGCATCGTGAGGTTTGTGCGATGCAAAGAATCCGTTTTGTTCGGAAGCGCTTAGATTGAACTGCACGCGAAATGCGCTGCGTGTTTTTCGATGCAGCCATGCATTAACGCAAACCTGGAACCGCGCGGGAATCGGATTCGATTCAGGAATCGACCGTGCACCCGCTACATCAAGCGCTTAATCTGTGCGATCATTTTTGAAGGATTTTTTTCACTGCATACTAAACGGCTAGTCGTATTCTGCCCGCTGCGATCGTTTCAATTGGTGGTTTTGTCGATGATTGCGAGACGTCAACACGGGGAAACGGCCTTAACCAAGAAGCCGCTCGTCTCGGAAAAATTTTCCAGGGAGGCGCCAATGATCGCAGCGCGTTTGGATCGCCCTGAAACAAAACGACTCGATCCTGCGGGGCGCAAATTGAGGAACCGTATCATCCTGGCGAACATGCTTGCCTGGATCGTGATCATTCTGCTCATCCGAATGATCTTCTTCTAGGACCTTATATACTTAGAGAAGTCGGGAACAGGTGCCGGCGGCGTCGCCGCCGATTGACCTCATGACGGTTCCATGATCGAAGCAACCGATGATGCGGCCGCCAGTTGCATATCCGCACTACGTTGCACCTTCGGCTCCCGCAGACACGCGCATCTACGCGGTCGGCGACATTCACGGACGCGCCGACCTGCTCGCCGACACCATTACGCGTATCGACGACGACATAAGCCGGCGGCCGATCCGCTACGTGCTCGAGATCTATCTCGGCGACTACGTTGACCGCGGTCCCGATTCCAAGACCGTGCTCGATCTGTTGGCAATTCGCCTCGTCAGGAATCACGCAGTTTGCCTGCGTGGTAATCATGAAGAGCTATTGCAGCACTTTCTTGACGATCCGGCGGTGTTCGCACAGTGGCAGCGGCTCGGCGGCCTGCAGACGCTGGCCTCCTATGGCGTGTCTCCGCGCGACATGCCAGTCTCCGAAGTCAATCTGCAGCGCCGTTTTCTCAACGTCTTCCCACGTACGCATGCCCTGTTCCTGCAATGCCTGCGCGACAGCTTTATCTGTGGTGACTTCTTGTTTGCCCATGCCGGGGTGCGCCCGAGCGTTCCGATCGAGCAGCAGCATCCGGAGGATCTGCTTTGGATCCGCCAGGAGTTTCTCAATTCGGATGAAGATCACGGCAAATATGTCGTGCACGGCCACACCCCGGTTCCCCATCCTGACATCAGGCACAATCGCATCAATATCGACACCGGCGCGTGGAGAAGCGGGACCCTGACCTGCATCGCCATCGAAGGAACAGCGATTCTGGTGCTGTGACAGACGCAGGCGCCATTAACGCTGCGCGATCATGGAACCGCACGGAACTGTCGCGGAACCACCACCCACATTCTTTCGCCTTGTTTGCTCACTTATGCTCCGCGCCGTTACTGACGGACTTTCGTGGGGATGCAGTCATGCAGCAACAATCAATCCGTGTCGCCCGCGTGGCGCCACGCAATATTCTATTTGCGTTTGCTTTGGCGAGTATCGCGGGTTTCGCAACTTTCGCATCGGCTCAAACGCAAACCGGCTCGCATGCGTTCTCGACGGGGACCTACGTGCTCGGTCCGAACGACAGAGTGCGTGTGAAGGTGTATGGGGAGCCCGACATCACGGGAGAGTATGAAATCGACGCGAGCGGTCAGGTCTCGATTCCACTTGCAGGACGCATGAGGGCGTCCGGCATGACGACCAAGCAGTTGGAACGCGCGATCACATCCGCGCTATCGAAGGACATCGTGCGTGATCCGAAAGTGAACGTCGAGATCGTCGCGTACCGACCTTATTACATTCTCGGCGAGGTCAAGAAGGCCGGCGAGTATCCGTACCGCCTTGGTCTGACCGTGATGGATGCGGTCGCCAGCGCCGGCGGATTCACCTATCGCGCCAACGAGGGCAAGGTCTATGTGCGTCGATCGGGCAGCACAGCGGAAGAGATCTACCCGCTTGATACGCCGATCCTGGTGTTTCCTGGTGACAACATCCGGGTTCCCGAGCGCTACTTCTGAGTGGCTCGTTCGACGGAGCGGTCTCGCTGCAAATCACGCGCGTAAAACATTTATGTCATGCGCGCTGCCATAGTGTCGTCGATTTGCGGTGAGTATTATTTTGCAATGCAGAAAACTTTTTCCCGCGACGCACGTTAATGCGCGGGGAGATGTTCTCTGATCAAACCAGCAATGCTCCGTAGTGCGCGCGTAACAAGTGCATGGACTGTCATGTCGATGCGCAGTCCGCGGTGAATTTGTGAGCACGGGCAACCGAGCCTCAGGACTTCACCGCCTCCAGAGTTCCCGCAAGGGATGGATTATGGGACGCACGACTGCATTTGGCTGGTTGAATGCGATTGGAACGAGAGGGCCGCAAACCCGTTCGGTCGTCGCGTTCGGTCGCCGTGGACTGAAGATCGTACCCGCACCGGTGACTGCGATTGTTCTTGGACTCGGATCACCGGCGGATGCGCAAGTGCTCCCCTGGCCAAATGAGGAGGTGGCGCCGCCATGGAACGCGCAACAAATCTTCGAGCCATCCCCGCCGCCCAAGCTGACCGATCCTGACACCCGTGAGGACATACCGCCGGAGGACACGCCCGTGAAAGGCCGCCTACAGCCTGGCTACGAGCCTGTGGGCATTCGTTCGGGCTCCTGGATGTTCAATCCGTCGCTGATCACCGGCGGGTTCTTCGACAGCAACGTGTTCGCGTCGAATACCGACATCCGCAGTGACGTCGCGGCGGTGGTCGAGCCGTCGCTGCGCGCCCATTCCCTATGGGAGCGGCACGGCCTCGACCTCAAGCTCGATGCCCAGGAGACGGTCTACAAGCAGAACTCCAGCCTCAACCAGACCAATGCCAGCCTGAAGGGCAATGGCTGGATCGACATTGCTCATGACATGGCGCTGCTGGGCAGCTTCCAGATCGCGCATCTCAACGAGGGCGTTGGTTCGCTGAGTTCGCCCGCCAACGCCATCGCGCCGACACCTTATAATCTGTATTCAGGCGATGTGACCCTGCGCAAGGAATTCAACCGGCTGACCACCTCGGTCGGATTCCGTACCGATTCCTACGACTTCGGCTCGACCGTCTCGCAGGACGGCAGGACCATCAACCAGGATGCCCGCGACGGCCAGATCTACTCGCTCCATAGCCGGATCGACTATGCGTTTTCCGACACTCTTGGCTGGTTCGGCAGCGCCGAGGGCAATGTGCGCGAGCTCCGCGGCCAGCCGCTCCAGCCGCTGAGTTCCCAGGGCTATCGTGCGCTCACCGGCGTCACCCTCGGACTGATGCGTCTGCTCACCGGCGAAATCGGCTTCGGCTATGTGCAGCAACAGTTCGTCGATCCGACCGTCGGCACGATCGCAGGCCCGACCTATCGCGCCAGGCTGACCTGGAGCCCGACGCGGATGATCGACGTTCACTTCAACGCCGAACAGATCGTCACGGAGACTTCCGACACCAGCGCAACCGGCGTGCTCGCCAATGCCGTGCAGCTCGGACTGGACTATGAGCTGCGCCGCAACGTCATCGTTTCGTTCTACGGCGGCTATGAGAGCGACCGCTTCTTCGGGCAGCCGCGCAAGGATCAGGTCACCACCTCCGACGCCCGCGTCAAATATCTTCTGAATCGCTTTGCCGCGATCGCGGTCTATTACCGCTTCACGTCACGCGAAAGCAACATCCCGACTTTCAGCTACGACAAACACCTGGTGGGATTGAATGTTACAACGCAGTTCTGAGCACCTGGCTCGCCCCCCGGAAGAGACCAGGGAACCTGCCGCAAGTCGCTGGCAGGCTCCGACCGTCGATCTACGCGAGATGGCGCGCATCCTGCGCCGCCGCTACAAGTTTGCCGTCCTGCCCGCTGTCGTGCTGGTCGCACTCGGGCTGACCTACTGTCTGCTGGCCACTACACTATATACGGCGACCGCGACCGTGCTGGTCGATCCACGCCGAGCCGCGGCCGTCGAGACCAACAGCCAGACCGCGCTTTCGAACTACGGCACCGATGATGCAACCATCGAAAGCCAGTCATTGCTGATCCAGTCGATCGCGATCCTGGACCGCGTGGTCCGCAGGCTGAAGCTGACGCAAGATCCGGAATTCATCCCGACACCGGGCCTCCTCGATCCGATCAAGCGGCTGTTCGCCTCGGCCGCACCCGAGGGGGCCGCGGACCCGCAAGACGCGGCGCGCGCGCGCTCGATCGAAATCCTGCAAAAGCGCATGAAAGTGACGCGGCAAGGCACGACCTTCCTGGTCGACATCAATGTCAGCTCGGAATCGCCGTCGAAGGCCGCTATTATCGCCAACGCGGTCGCGGACGCCTATTTCGAGGACCAGGTCCGCGCCAAGAATGACGCGACCCGCATCGCCGCGAACTGGCTCGGCGGCCAGATCAACGATCTCAAATCGAGAGTCGTCACCTCCGAGAAGGCGGTCGAGGATTTCCGCTCCGCCAACAATCTGACGGTTTCGCAGGGCGTGACCGTCAACGACCAGCAGATCACCGATCTCAACAACAAGCTGATCGCCGCGCGGGTGCAGACCGCGGAGGCGCGCGCCAAATATGATCAGGTGCAGCAGATCGCCAAATCCGGTGGTGACCCCGGCGGCATCAATGCGGCGATTTCGTCTGATATGATCACGAAGTTGCGCACGCAATATGCCGACATCGCCAAGAACGAGGCCGATCTCTCCAGCAAATACGGCTCGCGACATCCGCTCGTCACCAATGTGCGCGCGCAGCTCAAGGACACCCAGCGGCTGATCAACGAGGAAATCAAGCGGATCCTCGAGAGCACCAAGCACGATTACGACGTGGCGCTCTCCCGCGAAAATTCGCTGAGCCAGAGCCTGGAGCAGTTGCAGAACGTATCCAATACGTCGAGCCAGGCTCAGGTGCGGCTGCATGAGTTGCAGCGCGAGGCCGAAGCCAACCGCACTCTCTATGAATCCTATCTGGCGCGCTCGAAGGAAGCGACGTCGCAGGAAAGCCTCGAGCTGCCGGACTCGCGGGTGGTGACCAAGGCCAGCGTTCCGATCCGTCCCTCCTCGCCGAAGACCATGCTGATCCTGGGCCTTGCCGGGATGCTCGGCCTCGGCTTTGGCAGCGTGCTCGCCTTCGGCGCCGACTATCTCGATGGCCGCATCAAGACGCTGGAGCAGGCGGAATCAATATCGGGCGTGCCGGCGCTGGCTGCCGTGCCGTTGATCGGCACAAGGGAACTTGCAGGATTGGCGCGGCGGCGCGGGCGCGGCGAACTCGAAAATCATGATCCGAGAACGGTCAAGCTGTTGCCTGCCGCCTTGCAACCGCCCCTGATGCGCTATGCGATCGACGAGCCCGCCACATTCTTCGCGGAAGCGATTCGCTCGGTTCGCCTGGCGCTGCAACGGACGATGCGGATGCAGCCGGTCAGGGTCGTGCTCGTCACCTCTGCCCTCGACAGCGAAGGCAAGACCACGCTTGCCGGCAATCTGGCGCAGTCGCTGGCGACGTTGGGTATCCGGACGCTTCTGATCGACGGCGATCTCCGCAACCCGCAACTCACCCGCTCGCTCTGCCCGCGTGCCGACATCGGATTGTTGGACGTTGCCCTGGGACGCGCGGCCATCGAGCAGGCGATCCTGACCGACGAAAGCACCGGCCTGTCCGTGCTGCCGTCGACGGCGGTCAAGCAGGCCGAGATCATCACCGAGCTGATGTTCTCCGACCGCATCGTCGACGTGCTCGATCATCTGCGCCATCGCTACGAATTGATCATCGTCGATTCGCCGCCGCTGGTGCCGCTGGTCGACGGCCGGGCGCTGGCCGAGCTTGCGGACCGCATCATCCTGGCGCTGGCCTGGGATCAGACCCCGCGCGAGGTCCTGAGCCACACCATCGACCTGTTGTCGCCGGTCTCCGATCGCATCCTCGGCACCGTGCTCACCCGCGTCGACCTCAGCCGCCTGCAGTTCTACGACTATTACCGCAGTTCCGCCTATCTCAAGCCATACGGAACCGCGAACCTCAGCCCCGGAGCGGCGCGGTGAACACGCGCAGCTTTGCCAGCCAACCTTTAAGCCTGCCTGGCGCGGTGTCGCACGCTCCGTCCGGAACGCGGACGCGTGGGATGACGTTCGACACTTTTGTCGAGTGGCTGGCGACGGGCTTTCTTGTGCTCGCAATCGTAGCGATGTTCATGCTCTCGGCGGGCATGCTCACCAACGTGAAGATCCACTATCTGACGGCGGGCGGCAATTTCTACGAGAAGCTGCATCCGGCGACGTACTTCACCTTCCTCGCCTTTTTCCTGCTGCTGATGCGCAGCCGCGGGCCGATCGGCGAGATCGACCGGATGTTCTCGCAGTCGAAACTCCTCTTGTTCTATCTGCTCTGCTGGCTGTTCCTGCTGGTGCAGATGTTCGTGCTGGAACGGCCGTTCACGGTGATCTTCGACACGTTCCTGACGCCGGTCGTGTTGTGCCTTGCCATCTGGCAGCTCTCGCCGTCGCAACGACGGCCGCTGGCGTGGGCGATCCATGTCACGATTCTCGTCAATATCGTGGTCGGCTACTATGAGTATTTCTCGGGTCACCGCCTGATTCCACTGACAATGGGCGACATCGTCGTCCTCGGCGAATGGCGCTCCTCGGCGTTTCTCGGCCATCCCCTCACGGCATCCGGCGTCGTCGCGGGCTATGTGCTGGCCCTGCTGCTGCGGCCGGCGCTCTGCCCTCCGATTCTGATACGGGTGCCGCTGATCGCTTTCAGCCTGGCCTCGTTGATGGCGTTCGGCGGCCGGACCGCGCTGGTGACCGTGCTGATCGTGATGGGACTGCTTGTCGGGATCGAGATGCTGCACATGCTGCGGGGCAAGCGCATCCCGCTCTCTGCCGCGATCCTCGCCATATGCCTGCTGTTCGCAGCGGGCGCAGTCGGATTTGCGGCGCTCGACCTCGGCATCTTCGACAAGATGCTGTTGCGCTTCTCCTCCGACAAGGGCAGCACGCTGGCACGCTATGCCACCTTTCACCTGCTGTCGTATTTCGACTGGCAAGAATTGCTCCTCGGCCCCAATCCGGTCCGGGTGACTTCACTGCAGAGCCAGCTCGGCCTCGACTATGGCATCGAGAATTTCTGGATCTCTTGCATCGCGCAGTTCGGCGTCATCCACACCGTGGCGCTGACAGTTGGGCTCGCTTGCCTCTTCACCGAGATCATCCGGCGCGCCGATCGCGGCGTCTGGGCGATGCTGCTGCTGATGTTGACGATCGCTGCGAGCTCGGTGAGCTTCTCGTCCAAGAATATCCAGCTTGCGCAGTTCATCGTCCTGATCACCGTGCTGCTGCCGCGCGACGAATATCGGCGGACAGCCGCTCCGCCTCCCGTCGCCCAGCGCCGTTACCGGCCTGTTCCCGCGTAAATCTGGCGTCAGGACATCGTATGGATATCTACGTCGACAACACCCATCTCGGACGTCACGTCACCGGGCTCGAGCGCATCACGCTCGAACTGTTTTCGGCGTCCGCGCTCGCTCCGCTCAATGTGGTGCCGGTCACCGCGCGCGGCACACGCCAGATGGTGACGACGCAGACCTTTGGCTTGCCGATGCGGCTTGCGACCTCGTCGGCGATGCTGCTTTGCCCCGGCTTTCCGCCCAGCCCGCTATTGCTGCCGTTCGCCTCACGCGTGCTGCCCTACATCCACGATGATTTCCTGGTGACGCGGCCCGCCGAACTGAACGCACGTGCCCGCCTCTATATGGCGCGTCCTTTCAAGCTGGCGCTGCGGCATTATCCCCGCTTCCTTGCCAATTCCAACGATACAAGGCGCCGGATCGCCGCCTATACCCGACCCGATGCCGAGATCACGCTGTACCGTCCCTCCGTGCGCAACGTGTTCGGATTACAGTCGGAGCAGCGCGCCGGCCGCGCGACTGCGCCGCGACCGCTGCGACTGGTCGCACTCGGCACCGTCGAGCCGCGGAAGAATTTCAAGGCGGCCGCCGCGCTCGTTGGGGCGCTGCGCGGAAGAGGTTTTTCCGACGCCATGCTCGATATTGTCGGCCGGCGTGGCTGGGGCGACGATTGGCAAGCGCTGGAAGCCATGCCGGGCGTTACGCTGCACGACTATCAGCCGACCGAGCGCGTCAGGGAATTGCTTGATACGGCCGACCTGTTCGTCTGCACGTCACATGACGAAGGGCTCGGCCTGCCCTTGCTCGAAGCGCAATATGCCGGGCTGCCGATTGCAGCACCCGATGCGCCGATCTTCCGCGAGGTGCTCGACACCTCCGGCATCTTCATCAATCCCGCCGAGCCCGCCGCCGCCGCGGCGCAAATCGCGGCCGCGCTGTCGATCCAGAACTGGCGCGCGCGCTACGTCGCGCTCGCCGAGCAGAATCTTGCTCGCTGGAATGCGCTTGCCCATGGCGACCGCGAAGCTGTGATCGACCTGATCTCACGCCTTGCTGCCCACCCCCACACTTCCAGCCAGTTCAACCCGAAGCGGATCTAGACTTTTGCACAAGACCACCAACGCGATGCGGCACCTCGACAGCCTGCGGATCATCGCCGCCTGCGCCGTGGTGATTCTGCACTATTCCGATTATTTCAAGGAGCTGCCGCTCGGGCGCATCATCATCGCCCATCTCTGGCATTTCAACCTGTTCGTCGACCTGTTCTTCGTGGTTTCCGGCTTCGTCATCGCGCGCCAATATTTTGATCACGTCGGCGACGGCGCAGCAATCGGACGCTTCCTCTGGCGGCGCATCGCCCGCATCTACCCGCTGCATCTCGCCACGCTGACGTTCTATATTTGTATTGCCCTCGCGCTTTCCTTTGGCATGGCGCGCTCGGACAATCCCGCGCGCTATTCGTTCTCCGATCTGCCGGCGCAGTTTCTGTTGCTGCATGCATTCGTCGGCGAACGGTTGACGTTCAACTTTCCGAGTTGGTCATTGTCGGCGGAAATGTTCTGCTATCTGCTGTTTCCGCTGATCGTTGCGCTCGCATTGCGGCGCAAAACGTTGATCATCGTGTTCGTGGCGTTGTCCGCGTTTGCCAACAGCGTTTGGGCCGCGACCATGGAAACCCTGCCATGGTCCGAGTGGATCAACGAGGGCGGTGCCTTCCGCGCGGTGCCCGCGTTCAGCCTCGGCATTGCCTGTTCCGTCTACCGCGACCAGATCGCGCGCTGGCCCGCGACGCGAGGCGCGCTGATGTTGGCGCTCGGCGGGTTCACCCTGTTCGGCTCGTGGCTAACACCAATGGGTGCGCTGGTTGCGGTCTACGTGATCGCTGTACTTGCGATCCAACTCGACTGCAGCGGCAGCGATACGTTGTTATCGATGCTCAGGCTCGATCGCTTCGCACCGCTGACCTATTCCAGCTATATGCTGCACATGCCCATCGCGACCGTCATCATCACCTTGGATTCGCGTCTGGTGCTCTTCGCCTCTCCAGAAGCCAAGCTGATCCTGGCGCCGGTGTCGTTCATCGTCCTTGGCATCACCAGTGTGCTGTCCTACCGATACTTCGAGACGCCGGCGCGGCGCTACCTGACCGACCTCTACGATCGCCGCTTCGCACCGGCGGTAGCGGCACCGATCCCGCAGCGGGAGATCGCATGATGACGCTCGCGGCATCCGCTCAGGCAGAACTCGTTCACACCCGCGCGAACGCTCGGGCGAAGGGCCGCGACGCCGTGATCGACACTATGCGGGGCGTTGCCATCCTGATGGTGATCGGGATCCATTCCCTGCCGCAGCCGCTCGATCTCGCCTGGACCAAAGCGATCGATGCCGCGCTGCGGCCTTGCGTACCCATCTTCCTGTTCGCGTCCGGCTACCTGACCGCGCGCGCCGGACGTGTGCCATTGTTCAAGCGGCTGAAGGCTGCGGTGATCCCCTATACAATCGCCTTCATCGCGGCCTATCTCTACATGACCCTGCACAATCCCGCGATGGATCATCGCGTAACCACGACGGTGGCGCGGTTCGCGCTCGCTTATGTATTCGTGTACTACTACGTGTTCGTCTATGTCGGCTGCACCATTGTACTGTGGCTGATCTATGCTGCCGGCGGAACGGACCGGCAGGACACAGCGCAGCGGATGACAATCCTGCTTGCTCTTGCGATCGGTTTCGGGCTTGTCGCTGGAAGCTACCTCGATCCCCTGCTGTTCCATCTCGGCTTTGCCGACTCCTTCGTCGAAGAAGTTCGGATGCGCGATATCCCCTTCTGGTTTTCGTTCATGGCACTCGGCGCGCTGACGGCATCTTTCGCCGGCGCGACCGCGCGGAACATGCGCGCGATCCTCGTCGGTGCCATGCTGTTTGCCTATTTGCTGTATCTGGCCGTCCGCCTGTCCGGGGTCGGCGATGCCGCGGTCTACGATTCAACGGCATTCTTCCTCTACGCGGCGCTGTTCAGCGTTGCGCTGCTGGTGCTGCAGCCGAGCGCCGCCTGGCTCGCGAGCCTCGGTTCGGGCAGCTATTTCATCTATCTCTGGCACATCTTCATCGTGATGTTGCTGCGCGACCACGCCGGATTGCGCCAGTTCGGCTCGGCGGCGAGTTTTGCGATCACCTTCGGATTGACAGCGATGGTCAGTATCGCTGCGCTCGGCGCGGTCAGGCAGCTCTCCTCCGCGCGCGTCGCCCGCTGGCTGGGAGCGTAACGATGCTGCTGCGCCACACCCTGCTGTATCTCCCTGCGCAGTTCGTCGGGCCGCTGTTCCAGTTGATCGCGATGATCGTGTGGACCCATGTGGTCAACGATCACACGCTGGGCATCATCACACTGGTCACCGCCACGCACGAATTCCTGCAGATCGCCTTCCTCGCCTGGTGGTCGCAATACGCACTGCGCTTCTCCGGTCGCTACAAGGATGGCGACGCGCCACGCTTCTACCGCACCGAAAATGCGGTGCTGCTGGCGTCGGTCCTGCTGCAGAGCCTCGTCATCGTCGTCGTGCTGCGCCTCGTCATTTCCCCCGATGCGCACTTCGGCATGCTGCTTGCCGCCATCGCCTACGTGGTCACGCGTTCGCTGAACCTTTATATCGGCGAGCGCGCTCGCGCCCAGCAGCAGATCTGGGTCTACACGATCCAGCAGGTGGTCGGGCCCGCGGTTGGCTTTGCCGTGGGCCTTGTGATGATCAAGCTGTTCGGCCAATCCGCCGAATGGCCGCTGGCCGGCTACGCCATCGCGCAACTCGCGGCCGCGCTGGTGGTGCTGCCGAAGATCGCCTACGGTCGCCGCCTGTGGCCGATCGATCGCGAGATCGTAGTGCACGCATTGCATTACGGCGTTCCCCTGATCATCGGCGGCGGGCTCGGCTGGGTCGGGCTCAATGCCTCACGCTTCATCATCAACGAAATGTCGGGTGTGGCCGCCGCCGGCCTGTTCGCCGTCGGCTACGGACTCGGCCAGCGCGCCGCCGCGGTCGCCGCCATGCTGGTGACGGCCGCCGCCTTTCCGCTGGCGGTCAAGAGCATGGAACAAAGCGGCAGCAAGGCCGCCATGCGGCAGCTTGCCGACAACACCGCGCTGCTCGTTGCGATCCTCGCGCCAAGCCTGACCGGCATCTTCATGCTGCGGTTCGAGATCGTGCATCTTCTGATCGCCGCGCCGTTTCAGCAGGCAACGCTGAGCGTGCTGCCGCTCGCAACGCTCGCCGGCGCGATCCGCAACCTTCGTGCCCATTTCGGCGACCAGGTCTTCCTGCTGCACAACCGCACGCGCTGGATGATGGCGATTTCCGCCATCGATGCCACCCTGACGGTGATCCTCAGCGTGGTGTGCCTGCGCTACTGGGGACTTGCCGGCGCGGCCGGCGCCACCGTTCTCGCCGCAACTGCGGCAGCCGCCACGAGCTTCAGCATCGGCTTCTCGCTGTTCGGGCTGACCCTTCCGTTTTCACACCTGGCGCGGATCGCGGTTGCGACCGTCGCGATGGCGGCGCTGTTGCGCGAGTTCCCGGAAGCGGGAAACGCGATCATGCTCGCCGCGCATATCGCCGCAGGTGCGGCAGTCTATCTCACAGTACTGGCGCTGCTGTACGCACCGTCACTGCTGAAGATGTTGCGGGCACGCCCGCAACATTCCGGCGCGTGACGATTCTGTTATGCCTTCTTTGCATTCTCGAACGCGCGCGCGATCGCGAACCACAACGGCTTTCGCTGCATCGATGAATCATAAGGCAGCGGCCGCGGCAGGCGTTGCGCGAGCGGATCCTTCTTCTTGGCCGCGTCCGTGTAGAACGAATAATTGTCCGCGAGCTCCCAGGCGATTACCATCTTGACCGCAGGCACTCGCAATACGTTGTTGAGGAATTTCTCGCCGGTCTCGGCGATCATCGCGTCGCGGGTGGCGATATCGTCCGGGAACGTGTCGTCGCGCACATCGAATTCCGTGATGTAGATATCCACGCCGCGTGACGCGAGTTCGTGCAGGAACTCGGCAAACCGTCCCGGATCATGCGGATAGCGCGGCTGCAGGTGCCCCTGCAGGCCGACGGCCGCGAGCGGCACACCAGCCTGCTTCAATTCATCGACAAGACGCAACAATCCGCTACGTACGATGTGCCCCACTTCGTCATCGCGCTCGGTCTGCGCCTCGTTAAGAACAAATTTGGTTTTCTTGTCGACCATGGCCGCGCGTTCGTAAGCGCGGCGGATGTAGCCGGTTCCGCCAAATGCGTCATACCACGGTCCGAGTCTGTAGCCGCCGGGCGCCTTGTGGCCCGGCCAGAACGGCTCGTTGACGACATCCCAAGAATGCAACTTGCCGACATAGCGGCTGACAACTTCCTCTATGTAGGAATCGAAGAACGCCTGGCGCTCCGCGCTGCTCATATTCTTGATCCACTGCGGAACCCATTCGTTCCAGATCAAACAATGGCCGCGCATCGGGATATGATTGCTCGCACAAAATTGCAGCAGACGATCCGCGCTCTCGAAACGTTTGGGGCCAGGTTGTGGCGCGATCGTGCCCATTTTCATCGCAATGTCGGTCGTGATGATGCGCGTCTGTGTCGTGTAGAGCTCGCGATAGGCAAGATCCTTGTCAATGACAGGACCAGCGGCAGCACCAAAAGCAAATCCATGTTGTGCAGCGATCGCGCCGAGACCCTGACTTTGCGCCGGCGCGGCCGTCGACATTTCGGCACGCGCAGCGACGCCTGCCCCTGCGAGAATGGCGAGTGCATTTCGTCGCGACATCTGCATGGCTGCTCTCCATCAAGTGAATGCATTCGCTGCGCTGAATCATTTTTGCACAGCGGCAACGCCATCGTTGCGACGCAATAGTTCTATTTCGTGGCGGCGCTCGTCGAGGAAGAGTCTTCGAGATGCGAGTTCCCATCGCACAAGCATTGAGCATGCCGACGACTTCCATCAGCGCACCTCGGCTTCTCTTTCACCTGGAGATCGACATGCCGGAAATACAGACGCAGCCTGCGACATCCAATCTCAATGTTGATGGCATCGCCATCAACATTGGTTCACTTCCCGAAGCGGTGAACTCGATCGTATCGGCTGCGCAACGAGGCGAGAATTTCAGCGTGTGCACGTTGAATCTCGATCATGTCGTTCAACTGCAACATCGGCCCGACTTCCGGGCGGCTTATCGTCGTGCCAAATTTGTGACGGCTGACGGGTTCCCGATCGTGGTGCTGTCGCGCTTGCTTGGTACGCATATCGAGCGAACCACCGGCGCCGATCTTGTGGAACCGCTCTGCGAGGAAGCGCGGAAGAAAGGCCTTCCTGTGTTCCTTCTCGGGTCGAATGACGCGACATTGAAGATGACCGCGCAACGTTTATCGGAACGGTTCCAAGGCTTGCAAGTTGTGGGATGGTACGCGCCCGGCCCCAACTTCGATCCTTATTCCGCCGAGGCCGACCATGCGATCGAATTGATCCGCGAGTCCGGTGCAAGACTCTGCTTTGTTGCGCTCGGAGCGCCACGCCAGGAAGTATTTGCCGCGCGCTGTCTCGACGAGCTCGATGGCACCGGCGTGTTGTGCATCGGCGCCGCGCTCGATTTCATCGCCGGCACGCAGAAGCGCGCGCCGTCGGTTACGCAGAAGGCCGGGCTCGAATGGGCCTGGCGCATGCTGAACAATCCAAGCCGGCTCGGACCGCGCTATGCCCGTTGCATGGCCGCCGTTCCGGGACTCGTTGCGCGGACCCTGCCCCAGATCATCAACGCACGAATCCGGAAGACCGCATGACCTCGACCGTGACACTGGCGCTGCGCGCCCGCAATGCAAGCCGCGTTCGGCCACGCTATCAGATCTGCCTGCTCCATCCGTTCGACCCGCGCGGACAAAAGGTCGGAGGGCTCGAGACCTATATCCGCGACTTCATCACCTTCCATCCTGACAACACCGACATCCTGTTCGTCGGCGTGGATTCGATCGGTGACCTCACCCTCGGCGAAGTGCACCGGGTTACGTTCCGCGGCCGCACCTTCGATTTCCTTCCGATCCTGCGCTACAGCGATGCCCAGGCGCGTGAAGCCGCGCGCACCATTCGTTCCTCGCTGACAGGCCAGTTCTTCGTGGCGCTGCTGCGTCATTTCGGCCAGATCGCACGGCTGGTACGGACACGGCGGTGTTCAATCGACCTGCGACGGGTGGAGTTCTCCTGGCTGCCGGCGGTACTTCGTCTTCCCTTCGTGCAGATGCTGCATGGCGAGGGCGCGCCGAAACTGCAGATGGATTCGCTGCTCCGGAAATATTCCTTCGTGCACAATACCGGCGAGCGGTTCGCGGTGACGATGAGCGAGAAGTTCCTCTGCGTTAATCCGTTCATCACCGAGCGGATGCAGAAGACCTATCCGCGCAGCAAGGAGAAGATCGATACGCTGTGGACCTGGGTCAACACCGACATCTTCCAGCCGCAGCCGTTCCCGGAAAGCATGTCGCCGTTCCAGATCGTGTTCGCCGGCAGGCTCGACGAATTCAAGGATCCGCCGCTGATGTTCCGCACCATCGATCGTTTCCGGCAGCGGCTGAACGGCCCGATCCGCTTTCACTATATCGGCACCAGCGATCCGCACCGCTTCAGCGAGTTTGCCGCGATCGAGGACATCACCGTTCGCCACGGCTTCAAGGATGCCATGGGCATGGCGAAGACCTTGGCGGACGCGCATGCAGGCATTCTCACCTCCGAATTCGAGGGTATGCCGCGCTGCGTGCTGGAAACGCTCGCGGTCGGCCGTCCCGTGGTCGCGATGCATCTGCCGCAGCTCGAGTCGGTCATCCATGACGGCCAGAGCGGCTATCTGGTGACACGCGATGGCAGCCGTGACGATATGGTGGAGACTCTCGCACAGCGCTTCATCGATGTCCGCGACGCCATCGACAGCGGCAAGATCACGCCCGAGCAGGTCGCCGATGCGATCCAGGACTTCACGCCGGCCACGCAACTGGCGCGCGTGTACCGCTACCATCAGGAAATTCAGGACGCCCGCGGCTTCGCCGCCGCCACGGCCTCTTGAGGCATCGACGTGGACATCCTGCTGCTGACGAGTGAGTTTGCGCCCGCCATGGGCGGGATCGGCACCTACGCAGGGGAGATCGCCGCCGCCGCGGCGCGGCTCGGCGCGCGCGTCACCGTGGTGGCGCCGGACTACGGACAGGACAATGCAGGCCGCGATCGCACGCTGCCGTTCGAAGTGGCCCGCTTTGCCGGTGGCCTGCATTCGATGACGGACTTGCCGGCGAAAATGATGCTGGCACGCAATAGGGTTCGCGAGCGCCCATACGATGTGATTCATGCGGCCGACTGGCCGTTCTTCATTCCTGTCGCATTGTCGCGCTGGCAGACGCGGGCACGCGTGCTGATGACGGTGCACGGCACCGAGATCAACGAAACCCAGACGCCGTTGAAGCGGCTGGCAATCCGCAGCGCCGGCGTGTTCGGACCTCGGACCGAGATCGTTGCGAACAGCCGCTATACCCGGGATCTGTTCTGCGAGCGGTTTTCCGTCGACGCAGGACAGATCAGCGCGATCAGTCTCGGCGTTTCCGACTTCTGGTTCGGAGATCGACGCGATCGGGCGGACATCCGCGCAGGGCTTGGGCTGGCGCCGGAGCGGCTGGTGATGGTCACCGTCGCGCGGATCACCCACCGCAAGGGACATCATCTGACGCTCGCGGCACTGGCGCGCCTCCCCGAGCGGCTGCGCCAGCGTATCACCTGGCTCGTGATCGGCCCGAACGGCGAGGCCGACTACGTCAACGAACTTCAGCGCTTGATCGAAACGGCGAACTGCGATGTTCGCCTGCTCGGTCCGCTACCGAACGAAGAGATCCGCGACATCTATGGCGCGGCCGATCTGTTTAGCCTGACGGGGCTTCCGGATTCCTCCGGCAGGGTCGAAGGATTCGGACTGGTCTATCTCGAGGCCGGTGCCGGCGGCGTGCCGAGCGTTGCGACGGCCGTCGGCGGCGTTCCCGACGCGGTGATGCCGGATCAAAGCGGCATTCTTGTTCCGCCCGATATCGACAGCATTTGCGCGGCGATCGCCAGATTCGCTGAGAATGATGAACTGCGTGGGAGCCTTGCCGCAGGCGCGTTGGCCCATGCACGCGCATTGTCCTGGGAACGCTGCGCCACCGCGACCTACGGACTGTCTCGGAACGAGCGGCCTGCGCCCCAGGCCGAAGTCGTGACGGCATGAGACAGATCGTCGCCGCCGCGATCCTGCTTGTGCTCGCCACCGGCGCGGCACACGCCGGCGCCGACAACTGCCGCCGAAGCCGCGAATATCTATTGGGTAGCCTCGGCGGCGATCTGAAGTTGCCGCCCCAATCCTACACCGATCTGTTCAAGATCTGCCTGGCGGCGAGCAGCATGACGAATGTCAAGGACGCCTATATCCTCAAGGACGGCGGCATCGCGGTCGTTCCCAAGCAGGACACCATTCCTGCCACGGCGTCGACATTGTCGCAATTCTGCGACGCCTATCCGAGCGCGACGCTGCGCTTCCTCACCAGCAAGGAAGTACTGACGATAAAATCCGTCGTCGGGATCGTGCAGCTTTCGTCGACCTCGGCGACACCCTGCAAGAAGATCAAAGGACTCACCTGAAGCCGAAGTCGCCGAGCGTCATCTCTGCGCGTCGTAATATCGCGGCATGACGTGCGGATCGAGCGGGCGCTCCGCCCGGCGTCCGAGGAAGAAGAAGCCGCTCGCCGCATCCGATCCGGGGCGGCCGCGCGTCAACGGATCGAGCAGGCGGATCCAGAAGAACGGTAGCGCGATCAGACGCGACAGCTTGTCGCCGGCACCGAGCGCACGGGCAAAATAGCGGATCGACCACACCAGCGCGACGCCTGCGCCACCGACGCGGCCCGCGCAGATTTCCGAGAACTGCTTGAACAGCCAGCGGTGGCCGCTCCGCGTGAAGCGCGAGAAATCATAGCCGCGCTCATGCACTTGTTGCATGAACGGCGTTTCGGCATAGACGAGGCCTCTGCGCCGAAGCACGCGGTGAATCTCGTTGACGACGGACGCAGGCTCAAGGACATGTTCGAGCACGGCCTGGACCCAGACGCCGTCAAACACGCCGTCCTCGAACGGCAGCCGGTGCGCGTCGGCCACCAGCAGCGTGTAGGGCGACGCGTAGACATCCGTCCCGATCAACTCGAGGCAGTCATCCGCGTAGAGTTCGTCGGCGCCGTCGCCAACCGCACCTCCGCCGATGATGAGCACGACCGGCCGTTCGGATTCCTGCTTCAGGAGCTCGATAAAGCGTGCACAGTTGGATTGTGCCACCTGATTGCCGCCGAAGGTGAGCTGATGGAGGCGCGAACTGATCGAGCGGCGCGACACATCGCGGTGAAAGACCGAACCATTGCCGCCGCGATACATTCCGCGCTCGAAGACGCTGGCGGCGAAATCGATCAGCACCGGCTGGTCCTCGACCACCGGAAACCCGCTTCCAGAGTATTCACACGTCACGTTGGAACAGAACGGTCGCGCGTCGATCTCGCGCAGCGACGCCGCACAGCGGGGACAGCGAACCGCGCGCCGCCACCAATCGGTCTGCGCCCATGTGTCCAATCGGTCGGTGACAGAGGAATCCAATGAGGCCCCTTGGTTCAAGCGACGTTCCTGGGTTCCGCCTAGGAACTAACTGTGTCTCGATTTTTTGATGCAAATTGCGGCGCCTGTGCGACACAACAAGCCAACGCGTGCGGGGCAAGATGGTTCTGTGTGGTGGTCGGATGGACTCGCCTTCAGCAAGCCACAACACAACCGCCGCCGGTCACGTCACGCAGCGATGCGAGCCCGCGCTTCCGGATGAGAGAATGAATCTTCAAATTGTCAGCACGATGGCTACGCCGATCGTCGCCGCGATCTTGATCGTGGACTGATTGTGTGAGGATGGTTCACGGAACTTCTCTGCTCGAATAGTCAGTCCGAGCAGAGCTCAAATGAGCGCGTGGCTCTTCATCGACGTGGTGTTGGTGGACTGGGTCGATTTCGTGGAACTAGCGGACCTGCGGTTCTTCGATTCCGCGAAGTCATGCATTCCCGTCTGCCACTGCAGGCCGACGATCGCACCCTTCGTCGGCTGAAGCAGCGCAAGCGATGAGAACAGCGTCACGGGCAGCCATATCGCAAGCTGCAGCCACGCCGGCGGCGCGTAAGCTATCTCGACGGCGAGCAACGCCGGCACCACCACGTGTCCGACGACGACGATGACGAGATAGGCGGGAAAGTCATCGGCACGCTGCGGCGTGTAATCCTCGCCGCAGACTTCGCAGTGATCCACGACCTTCAGGAAGCGGCGGAAAAGATGACCCTTCCCGCAATTGGGGCATCGCATGGTGAAGCCGCGCCGCACGGCTTGGGCAAGCGAAACTGGCTGTGTCATGGCTGAATTCCTTGACCTGAGGCATGTCCATACGGTACGAGAATGTATGGATACAATCAAAGACAAACAGGCCTATTGTATGGATTGGATCCCTACACTTTCCGAATGGCAAGGCCCCCTGTTCATGCGCATCGTCGATGCGCTCGCGTCCGACATCGAGAGCGGCCGGCTTGTTCGCGGACAAAGGCTGCCGACGCACCGCGCGCTCGCGACCGAACTCGGCATCGATCTCACCACCGTCACCCGCGCCTATGGCGAAGCGCGCCGGCGCGGGCTGCTGGACGCCAGGGTCGGCCAGGGAACGTTCGTTTCGGAGACGACGGTGCGTTCGCCGTCGCACGTTCCCTCGCAAGTCACGATCGACCTCTCGATGAATCTTCCGCCTCAACCCGTGGAAGCCAATCTGGATCTTCGGATCGCGCAGGGATTGGAGACCATTCGTAGGGAAAGCGGCTTCGGCGCATTCCTGACCTACGCAAGACCCGGCGGCAGCGATCTCGAGTTGGAGACGGCGGCAAACTGGCTGCGCCATCGCGTGCACGACGCGAACGCCGAGCGTCTCGTGATTTTTCCGGGATCGCAGGCTATCGTCTTCAATGCGCTTCTCGTCCTCACCTCGCCCGGTGATGTCGTTCTGACGGAGGCGCTGACCTATCCCGGCCTGAAGACGGCGGCCGCCCGATTGGGCGTTCGCCTGATCGGCTTGCCGATGGACGAGCAAGGCGTGCGGCCGGACGCGCTCAAGGACGCATGCCGCAAGCACAAGCCCAAGGCCGTCTATCTGGTGCCGACGCAGCAGAACCCGACGACTGCGACGGCGGGTCCGGCGCGCCGCAAGGCTATCGCCGAAATCATCCGCTATGCGGGGACTTTCCTGATCGAGGACGACGCCTATGGTGCGCTTGAGCCGTCGACGTCGCCGATCGCAAACCTGATCCCCGAGCGGAGCTATTTCGCTGCCAGCATGTCGAAATGCATCGCACCAGGACTGCGCGTCGCCTATCTGCAGGCACCTGATTCCATCGCAGCGCAGACCATGCGCAGCGGATTGCAGGCGACGATGCAGATGTCACCACCCCTGATGGTCGCGCTGGTCACCCACTGGATTCGAAACGGCATCGCCGATGAGATCATCGAGGCGGTACGCAACGAAGCCAAGGGACGACAGCAACTGGCGGGCCGTATCCTGAAGGGCATCGCTTTCGCATCCCGTCCCGCAAGCCATCACCTTTGGCTGGAGATACCGCCATCCTGGAATCGGATGGACCTGCTTTCGCATCTGCTGCGTCACGGGCTTGCCGTTGTCGGCGAAGATGCGTTCGCCGTCGTCGACAAGCCGCCGCGCGGGATCCGCGTCTCCCTCGGCGCGGCGCGCAACCGCGCCGATGTCAGCCAGGCCATGCAGGTGCTCGCCGCGGCCATGAAATTGTCGGTCATGGCGACGCAGATCGTCTGAGGCGCCGGCCGCTCAATTCGGCTTTCGCCACCAGATGAAGAGCGAGTAGAGGACAACCGGGACGGCCAGGGTCACCCATGCGAGGGCATCCCACCAGCCGTCTCCCACGAGCGCGCCGACGAGGCCGAGCGTGCTGACGATCGCGACCAGCAGGGGCGCGATGAAGATCTGCCGAAGCGTACGATGCATGGATTTGCGCGACATCATCAGGACGATAATGCGGGACTTTCGACGCCGGAGGAGTGCGCGATCACGCGATCGACGCTGACCCCTGCCCTTCGCCGCCGCACCCACAAATAGATCCCGGTGACGAGGACAATGATCGTAAGCACGTCGAGCAGTGCCCAGAGGATCTTGAGCGGCATGCCACCATAGTCGCCGAAATGCAGCGGCTGGGAAACGAACAGCGTCGAGACGTACCAGGGCATGTCGCGGCTGTCGGTGAGCGTGCCGGTCTCGGCGTCGATCAGGGCCGGCTTCAAGAGGCGCGAGGTGAGCGGCGTGTTGCCGCGCAGGAACACGGTGTAGTGGCTCTTGCTGCTGAAGATCGAGCCGGGGAACGCGACGAAGCTAGGCGTCATCCCCGGCACCGCATGGGCCGCCACCTCGACCGCCGCATTGACCGACGTCAGCTTCGCGGGCGGGGCGCGATCGCGATATTGCGCGGTCATCTCGGCAAGCTGGCCATACTGCCACATCTTCAGGACCAGATCGGCCCATGTGTTGATGACGCCGGTGAAGCCGACCACCAGCGTCCACGCAACGAGAAGGATGCCGGCAAGGTTATGGACGTCCAGCCAGCGCACCACGCGGGTTCGGCCCGCGCGATACGTGCCGAAGCTCAGCTTCCGCATCGAGGGGGCATAGACGACGATGCCGGAGATGATGGCGACGCAGAACAGGATGCCCATCAGGCCAAGGAAGAGCTTGCCCGGCAGGCCTGCGAACATGTCCGTATGCAGTTTGAGCATGATGTAGGTGAAGCGGCCGGTGACATCAGGCGCGTCCAGATAGGCGCCCGTATGCGCGTCCATCCGGATCAAGAGGTTCTTGCTCGGATCGGACGTGATCGAAGGCCCGACGCTGACGAACATCGCGTTCGGATCGTCACGGTCCCAGATCAGGAAATGCGGGACCTGTCCCGCTGCATTGGCGATTGCATTGGCAAGCAGATGGTCGAGATCGGCCAGCGGCGCATCCGCCGCCACCTCCGCCGGCTTCACCTGGCTGTGCAGGAGGTCGTCGATCTCCTCATGAAAGATCAACGGCAACCCCGTGACGCACAGGAGCAGCATGAACACCGTGCAGATGAGGCTCGTCCATTTGTGGACGAAACCCCATCGCCGAAGAGACCTGGTCGCCGCCGTCACTTTGCCTTCCTAGTTCCAACTGTATTTCAATGTGCCGAGCACCGTACGCCCATTCCCCAATCCGCAATAGGGCAAGCCGGTCAAGCACGACGCGACGTAGAAATGGTCGGTCAGGTTGGTCACGTTGACCTGCGCCTTCAATCCCTTCCAGTCGGGCCGCAGATAGCCGAAATCGTAGCTCACCGCGGCATCGAACAGCGTATAGGCCGGGATGACGAACGTGTTGAAGCTGTCCCCGTAGGTCTCGCCGACATAGCGCACGCCGAACCCGAGCCCAAGACCCGCAACCGGACCATCGTACCAGGTGTACTTACCCCAAAGCGAAGCCTGGTCCTGGGCCGTGTTCATCATGTATTTGCCGGCATATCCGGCAATGCTCGCCGAGACCTTCGGATCGAGATGGCTGTAGCCGCCGACGATCTCCAGTTCGCGGGTGATGTTGCCTTTCACTTCAAACTCGAAGCCGCGAACGCGTAGCGCATCGGTCTGCACGTTGAACAGCGGATTGATCGGGCTTGCGGTGAGGACGTCCTGCTGCTTGATCTCGAACACGGCCGCCGTCAGCATCAGGTTCGATCCGTTCGGCATGAATTTGACGCCGGCTTCAGTCCCCTCACCGGTCGTCGGCCTGAACGAATTGCCGGCGAGATCGGCGCCGAGGTTCGGCGTGAACGACGTCGCATAGCTCACATAGGGCGACAGTCCGAAATCGAAGAGATAGTTGAGGCCGACGCGTCCGGTCTGCGCCCGGTCGTCGCGGGAATAGCTGCCGGCGAGCGGAAAGACTGCGAAGCTCTTGAAATCCGTGCTGGCCCAGTCATTGCGTCCGCTCAGCGTCAGCGTCCAGCGGTCGAGCTTGATCTGGTCCTGCAGATAGAGACCGGCCTGGCTGAGCTTGTCGTCGCGCAGGATGAATGGCGCCAATGACGCGAAGGACGGAATCGCAGTGTTATATACCGGAGCATAGGCATCGATCGGAGCGATGCCGGCGGATCGATAGTCGGTGCGGGACCAGAGATTGAAGTAGTCGAAGCCCAATAGCACCTTGTGGGCGAGCGGTCCGGTCAGGAAATCCGCCTGCACCTGGTTGTCGACGGTGATGTTGGCGGCGCTTGCCTTCACATAGTTATAGCTGCGGTTGACGAGACGGTCGGTTGCCATGCCTTCCGTCCGAACCGAGGAGAGATCATTGGTGACGTCCGTGTAGCGCAGATTCTGGCGGAACTGCAGGTTGTTGTCGAAGCGGTGCTCGAAGGCATAACCGACCATGAACTGCTCGAGATTGTAGCCGTCAGCCCCGGGTACGCCGAGATAACGGCTGTATGGAACGTGTCCGTTCGGGTTGGGCAGGAACGACACCTGGCCCGTCACGTATTGCTGGTAACCCCTGTTGTCGGCCTTCTGATACTGCGAGAGCAGCGTGAAGCTGGTGTCCGTCGTCGGGGCCCAGGTGAAGCTCGGCGCGATGAACAGCTTGTTGTCCTGCACGAAGTCGGTCTGGGTATTGCTGTCGCGTGCGAGCCCGACGATGCGGTAGAGGAACTCGCCATTCTTGTCGATCGGGCCGCCGAGGTCGAACGCGCCCTGGAAGCGATCGAATGAGCCGAACGTACCCTCGATCGTGTATTGCGGCGTCGCCGTCGGCCGCCTGCTGACCATGTTGAGCAGACCGCCCGGATCGGACTGCCCATAGACCACCGACGACGGTCCCTTCAGCACCTCGATCCGCTCGAGCCCATAGGTCTCGATCCGCGGCACGGCGAAGGTCGTGTTGTCCTGCGGCAGCCGCAGGCCATCCAGATATCTGGGCGCATCGAACCCCCTCAGCTTGAAATTGTCGAAGAAGGCGTTGGCGCCGAAACTCTGCACCGTGACACCAGGCGTATAGCGCAATGCTTCGGCGACGTTCTGCGCGCCCTGCGCCTGGATCTGGTCCTGGGTGACGATCGAAATCGACTGCGGCGTCTCCAGGATCGCCGTGTCCGTCTTGGTCGCGCTCACGCTTTGCTTGGCGAGATAGCCGACCACCGGACCAGTGCCCCTCTCCCCGGTCGAGCGTCCCGCTGCTCCGCCCGGCGCGGCGGCTTCCTGCGTCACTGGAGCCGGCGTCCGCCGCGCGACGTTGCGGCCGGATCGCGCCGCCCGCGTCGATCGCACCGGAGCCACGCGGCTGCGCTGTTGGCGTGGCGCATCGACCGTGACCGGCGGCAATTCGCTGTTCGATCTCGGCTGCTCCGCGCCGGACGGACTCTGCGCCAGTGCCGGCGTGTCCGTGAGTGCCACCGCGGCGATCCCACAAATCGTCATCAGGGCGAGTCCCCACTCGCTCCTTCGCTTGAATTCCATCGCTAGATCCCCCGTCGCGGAACGCCCGCAGACTCAGGGGATTGAGTGCAAGAATTGCGAAGCTCACGCCTTTGCGATTGCGCAAAAACTCTTTGATCTATTGTCGACAAGCTCCAGACTTCCGTCGAGACGTTCCGTCGCAGTACACGCTCCGCTAGATTGGTGCACACGTCGCAATCGTCTGGCCTGCTGTGTAGAATTATTCTTATTCTAATTCGGTGGACGGCAGCGACTGGGGGCATATCCGAAGTGCTTGCGAAACGCGGTCGCGAAGTTGGCGGGGTTACCATAACCCGCGAGATAGGCCGCCTCGTTGATCGATACGCCCTGCTCGATGATCGCATCGCGCGCCGATTCGAGCCGACGCGTCCGCAGATATTCGGAGGCGCTGACGCCAAACGCCCGTCGAAAGTGGGTGTTGAAGGAGCGGCGGCTGATGCCTGCCTCGCGCGCCAATTGGGAGACTTTCCACGGACGCCGCAGATCCGCGTCGATCGCATCGCGGATCGCGCGCAGCCGCCGCTGCTTGTGATCGCCCGCCATCTCCATGCTCGCGCGCTTGCCCGCGATCGATATGACCCGCGCGAGGATCTCCATGGCATGCGCGGACAGCAGCAGCTCTTCGGCGCGTCCATCCAGTGTCGGAGACAGCATTTCGGTTGCCATCGCAAGAATGCGTGGCGGCGCCTTCAGCGTGACCACGAATTCATCCGATTCCGCCGAGGAAAACAGCTCGAGGAACTCGCGCTGCAGGCCGAGGCGATCGATCGATGCCTTGGGAAACGCCAGGCCAGCGGCGAACATGCGCCCGCCGCCGGACGTCTCGCCGGTCCAGAGCTGCGGCTTTCGCAAGGCCATCACGACAATCGAATTTTCCGAGTAGCGGAACCGCGTGACGTCGCGGTGCGGACCTCCCTGCCCCGAGCCCTTCAACACGATGGTGACAAACAATCCGGCCTTGATCACGCCTTCGCTGCGTATGATGCGATCAAGGATGAAATTGTTTCGCTGGAACAGGCAGCCGGGAAATTCGAGCCATCGCGCGGTCTCCGCGAAGTCGTCCTCCCTTGATGCACCCTCGGAATCGAGGACGCGGAACTGATCGAAGATGCGATGATAAATGTGCGTCACGTCCTTTGCCTAGAGCCGGCCAGCGAATCTTGAGTCTATCTGCCTCTCAACCGTTGCCGAGGCAATTAGAACGCTTTCAAAGTGCAGCGCTGTGTCCGCAGTCCGTGGGACGGGGAGAGCGCAGCGAAACCCATCGCCATGGAGCAAGCGGCGCGAATGATGGGTTTCGCTGCGCTCTACCCATCCTACGATTGTCGTCCCCGCGAAAGCGCATGGATTGCTTCGCTTTGCTCGCAATGACGGGGAGAGTTCTGATTCAAATGTCAAACAGCTCTCCGCTGTCATCGTCCGCGAAGGCGGACGATCCAGTATTCCAGGGGCGGCTGAGCTTAAGTTGAGACGCCGCGGAGTACTGGATGCCCCACCTTCGCGGGGCATGACGATGGAGTATGATGGCGGGATGTGCGCTCGCATTCTCGCGGCGCATTGCGTCCGAGCTTTGCGTCTCGTTTCACCCTCCTCGAAATCAGAGGGCGCAGGGAAAGCCGGGTGCCGGTTGCACCCATGGGTCCCGTGCAACAAAAAGCACGGGGGTAGGACCACAGGTTCAACCGAAGCATTCCGGCTTTCCCTGCGCGATGGTGTTACGGCTTCCTTCGTGCTCTCCCCGGTGACCGGGCTTTCTTGCCACCGTCACCCTTAGGGATGTTTCCATCCCCCAGGACTTAGCGCCAGCGTCGGGGCGCCAGGACCACACGACTTCGCCGTCCGTGATGCGCGTGCTCGTCAGTCACACCCATCGCGTCCACCGCATCTCACCGCAACGTTCGTGACGATCGCGAGCCGCCCCTCATTCGGGTGAGACACGCGGAGTTAAATCACTGATTTGCCCGACGGGTTAAGCGGTTTATTTTTCACCGCAGCGCTGGACGGGGCAAATCACATTGAAATAATTCATAAAATTCGTCCAAACGTGACTCTGCGCGCGGCTCGGGCAGCTCACGACCGGCCTCGACTATCGGTTCGTCGTGAACCCTGCCTATAACGCCGATCGCGGTCCGGTCTCGATCCTCTCGGGCCGACCGCGCCGAGTTCTGACCAGAGGTGGTTCATGACGTTTCAGAATATTCGCGCCGCCGTCCTCGGGCAAAACTCGCTCCGGCCCAATGTCTGGGATCTCGTGGCGCTGCTGCTCTTGATCGGCGTCCTGGTGCTGATCGTCTATGGCGGCCAGCAGACGATTGAGCCGCTGTCGGAGCTCGAGCATACGCCTGTTACGCTCGATCCGCGCAATCTTCCGCTCTACGCACTGCGGACCACGATGCGGATGCTGCTGGCGATCATTTGCTCGACCGTCTTCACCTTCATCTATGCCACGCTCGCCGCCAAGAGCCGGCGCGCGGAGATCGTGCTGATCCCGCTGCTCGACATCCTGCAGTCGGTGCCGATCCTCGGCTTCCTGACCTTCACGGTCGTGTTCTTCATGAACCTGTTTCCGGGGCAGGTGCTGGGCGCCGAGCTGGCCTGTGTCTTCGCGATCTTCACCAGCCAGGCCTGGAACATGACCTTCAGCATGTACCAGTCGCTGCGCAGCGTGCCGAAGGATCTCGAGGACGCGACACAAAGCTTTCACCTGTCCGGCTGGCAGCGGTTCTGGCGGCTGGATGTGCCCTTTGCGATGCCAGGCCTGATCTGGAACGCGATGATGTCGATGTCCGGCGGCTGGTTCTTCGTGGTGGCATCGGAGGCGATCACCGTGGGCAACACAACGGTCACCCTGCCCGGCGTCGGCTCCTATGTCGCGCTCGCCATTCAAGAGCAGAACCTGCCGGCGATCGTCTATGCGCTGATGACCATGCTTCTCGTCATCATCGCCTACGACCAGCTCCTGTTTCGTCCGATCGTCGCCTGGGCCGACAAATTCCGTTTTGAGCAGACCGCCTCCGGCGAGCCGCCGACGTCCTGGATGCTCGACCTCTTCCGGCGCACGCGTGCGCTGCGTGCGCTGACCTATCCGCTCGGCGCCGCGAACAAGGCCATTTCGACGCTGCGCATCGGCGTGCCCGCGGTGCTGCGGCCACCAGCCAAGAGCAGCCAACCCTCGCGCGTCGTCGACGGCGTATGGGTGGCGGTGGTCGCCGCCGTGACGAGCTACGCCGCATGGAAGATCTATCAATATCTCTCCGCCACGCTCGGCTGGTCAGACGTGACCGCCGCGGTCGGATACGGCTTCGCCACGCTCGCGCGCGTGGTCGTGCTGATTGCGCTGGCAACGATCGTATGGGTGCCGATCGGCGTCTGGATCGGGCTGCGGCCGAAACTCGCCGAGCGCATGCAGCCGCTCGCGCAGTTCCTGGCGGCGTTCCCGGCCAACCTCGCCTTTCCGGTGTTTGTCGTGCTGATCGTGCATTTCGGATTGAACCCGAACATCTGGCTCAGCCCTCTGATGATCCTCGGCACCCAGTGGTACATCCTGTTCAACGTGATCGCCGGAGCCGCCGCCTTCCCGAGCGATTTGCGGGAAGCCGCCGGCAGCTTCCACCTGAAGGGATGGCGCTGGTGGGTGAAGGTGATCCTGCCCGGCATTTTTCCCTACTACGTCACCGGAGCGATCACCGCCTCGGGCGGGTCGTGGAATGCTTCGATCGTCGCGGAAGTCGCAAGCTGGGGCGACACCCATCTGACCGCCATTGGCCTCGGCTCCTATATCGCGCGAGCGACCGAAGCCGGCGATTTTCCGCGGGTCGTGCTCGGCATCGCCGTCATGTGCGTGATGGTGACGCTGTTCAATCGCCTGCTCTGGCGGCAGCTCTATGCCTTCGGCGAACGTCGTCTTCGTCTCGGCTGAGGAGCGGAGAAGCTGCGCTCGCTCCGCCTCTTGCGGTGGAGGTGAAGCCGATCGGCAATCGATTCAACCTGATCGCCTGGCGCTTTAGGACACAACCGCCATTAAAGCTGGTGCCAACCGCTAGTTATCGCGCGGCACCTCGGTTGCGTAGATCGGCTTACGATGCCAAGCCGCGCAAGCCCGACAAATTCGGCAAGGCCGGTGAGAAGCTGTGGGCCGAAATCACCGAATTCAGGGTTGGCGACAATCCATCGGAGCTCGAACTGATCACGCAGTGCTGCCTCGCCGCCGACAGGATCGAGGACGGCGATCAGGATTATCGGAAAAGACGGCATGACCATACAAGGCAAGTCAGGCTTGCGAGCACACCCGCTATTGCGGGTTGAACATTTGTCGCGCGTGTTTCTGGTCCGCACGCTGCACAAGCTCGGCTTGGCGATAGGGCCAAGGCGCGGACCCGGTCGTCCTCCTTCGAGCGGTGTCAGTGTCCAGCCGTCCCCTTATGACACCATGTTCGATGACGATGACGAGTGATGCAATATGACCAATTACGGCCAGATGATTACGCCGCGCTCACCTTGGCGATGCAATACGCGAGACGGGAAAGCCAGAAACGCAGTGACCAGCTTGACAGAAAACTGGAGCATGAGAAGTGGGAAGACGTCGCGCGGTTTGCTGCCTCATGCGCGCAAACAGTAAGCCTGAAGTTATCGCCTTGGGAAGTCCCGCCATCTGACGTGACATCACTCAAACATCCGGACGCCAATGAGAAGCGAGGGGCCAAACTGCTTCATAAGATGCTAAGTAACGGCATTCGCAGTGGCACCCGGATCCGATGGCCGCGCTGGCTGAGAAACGGCGCAATCAACCGGGTGCGAGAGGAGACCTATGCAGCTGAGCCCACGGAAGTGGCTGTGGGCTAGCGCGGGATTTCAGTCAGGTTGCGCCATACAGGGCGGCCGGTCGCCTTAGTGAAGCACGCTGCAATCTCCTCCAAGTTCTCATCATCGTCAGTCAAGATAAGAACGCCCTCAATCCCATCCTTGATCATGGTCGCCACTGCCGTGGGAACATGACCGAAGGGGCCAAATATGATTTTGTGCCCACGCTCCATTAGCGTAGCACCATACCAACCGGAAACATCTGCGGCAGATAGGATCGCGATCTTCATTTCAGGACACCCTGACAGTGCTTGTGTGCAATCTATCAAACATTCCAGCCGCCACTACAAGAGTCGCTCTTACCCTGCAATGCACGATCACCGCATGATGTTTTACCGCAAGCTGGCCGAGCGGTTGGGCGAAGCCCGCAAATATTCAGTTGTCGAAGTCGCGCGGGCCGTTAGGATTTGGCCTTGGGAGCTGGCTTAGGTGAAATTAGGGTTTCACGATCAAAACTAGCCAGCCTACCCAGCTTAGCAGGCCGAGAACAGTGCCGGTCAGCGCCAAGACACGTGAGGTACGGCTTTCCAGCAATTTGTCGATGCGGTTCGCAATGGATTGGCCAGCGGTTCTAAGCTTGCCCCTCAGTGCTAGGTCGATGATGTGCCGAAAGAAGTGCACCTTGGTGTTAGTGGACTCATTCATGCGGATGAATTCGCGCTTGTTGAAGCACTCTGCTTCTTCCTTGCCCTCAAGAAATCCCTTCGGAAGGTCGCCTTGGAGCAACATGAGATTTTTGAGTTGGGGGTGGTCGGCATAGTCGCGACCATAACGCTCGCGGAGAATGTCGTTTAGGTTAAGTCGGACCTCGACCGGGATGTTAGGAGCGTCCAAGCCTGTTAACTTGCGATAGCGGTGTTCGAGGTGTTCAAACCCGAATAATTGTCCCCTCATATTCCAATGTATCCAATACATCTGGCGCCGGTCGCGGGCGAACTTGTAGAACTTTGACAGCAAGTCCATCTCGATGTCGTCTAGATGGTTGTCTACGTCGTCTTTTCGAATATTCAGCAGATCGGCCGATACATGAAAGGCAAAACTCTGCGTTTGGCTGGTCGGGTAATGCATGACCACGATCGATGTAATGCGAGGTGAGTGGCCCTCAAGATTTTCATCGAAAAGCATTTCAGACGAATAGTGTATGATAAAATACTGCGCCGGGTTCTTCCGGATTGCCTTAAAAAACGATCTAGCGTCGACCATGACGGCTCCCCCAAAAGCCCGTTAGATAGTGGACTTGAAATGACCCAAATTCCGCCAGCCCTAATAGGGACAACGGCCCCGATTCTTGACGCACACTATACTCATGCAGAACTCAATGCCCTGTTTATGCAGGCGGGCTTTCCAGGCGATCCCCCAGAGGGCAATAAGACCCAAAAGTGCCTGTCCTGGCTGCGCAGAGCGAATGTAGAGTGCGCGGACCCGCTGAGCCTGTTTGGAACGCTCATAGCCGAGTTGATGGACGTTGAACCCACACCGTGGCGAATGGAGCAGTATGCAAAGGATGGTGACGCCCGTGAGCGAATGAAAACTGTCCTCGAAAAAGAGCAATTAACCTACCGGCGGGGTGGTTACATCATCGGGGCTCATCTCAAGGGACCTTCGAGGTCTTTGGGAGAACGCCTCAAGGCGGGTGGTCTTGCCGCTGTAGATCTCGAGTACCAGCGCGCTTACAACTCGATTGGCTCCGACCCCGGAGCTGCGGTGACGGCCGCCTGCGCAATCGTTGAAGCGGTATGCAAACACTACCTTGAGACCGAGAATATTCCGCTTCCCAACAAACAGACGATTGCGCCGCTGTGGACGGAAGTGGCCAAGAACCTGGGCCTCTCCCCCGGCCAGATGGCTGATGACGACCTCAAACAAATCCTGTCAGGGTTATTCAGCATCGCCGCCGGAGTTGGTGCTCTCCGAACCCACGAAGGCTCGGCGCATGGTCACGCGAACAAAACATATAAAATCGAAGCCAGACATGCACGACTCGCGGTGCATGCCGCACATACTATGACGCTGTTCATTTTGGAGACATGGGAAGCCCGTGGGCGAAAGAAATGACGCAGGGGGTAAAGCGCAGACAAAACTGACTCGTTCGCCAATACCGCGTTGGGGAAAGAAAACGGGCGGCCGAAGCCGCCCGTCCGTAGTAGTTTACGCAGAACGCTTGGAAGCTGCGACTTGCCTGCTACCTAGATGAGTCTTCTCAGTCAGGACCTCGCTGACGCGTCCCGCATTGAGGCGGAAATCGGCAGCGATGTCGTGCTGAAGCTGGCCACCCCAATAACGCAACCAGACATCCACAGCTTCGTCGAACGTAAACTTCGTCTTCTTCAATTTTAGAGTCCTTTGTATTGGACCCCTTGACCAGACTCATACCTTCAGTATTACTGAAGTTATAAGAGACGGCCAAAAGGCCGCATGGGAGTTACAATTCAGGAAAGCCGGGCGTCCTTGCAGGGGTTGGCCCGGTTTTTTCATCATCAGGCGAATCAGATTCGCCGACACGCTTATTGTGCAAGAGATTCGCGGGTGACTAGTCGATACCCGTGGATAAACCCGCTGCATCAGACAAATTCACAGTCCTTGACCTCGACGCGAATCGAATTCAACCAGATCGCGTACGGCAAGGATTGCGGCCAAGATCATGCCAGATATCTGGCACATGGCCAGCCGTCCCCTTGCCCGATGGCCTGCTAACCCGCCTGCTAGAGCATGATCCGGAAAAGTGGAAACCGGTTTCCTGAAAAGATCATGCTCAAACAAAGAGAGAGATCGTGATCCGATTCCATCTGATCGGATCATGCTCTAGCGTCCCCAACGGTCCTCCCAGAGCTTTTCGCCGATCTGGCAATTGATCCTTGGTTCCTTCACGGCGGCGGGAACGACCTTGTGCTCGGGATCACGTCCGGCCACTTCGAGTACCAGTTTGGTGCGAATGGCTTCCTTGAATCGTTCGCGATCCTTGATTGCCACGACGAAGGAGCCGGGCCCGCCGATGACGCAATCCTCGTAGTACCAATCGAGATTATCGATATCCATCATTGAATGGGACGGCTCCTTGATCATGATCGGCAGGCCGTTGATGACGATGCCTTTCGCCAGCGCCTGGTCGCGAGCGGGCGTGACAGGTGGTCCGTTGTTGTTGGGGCCGTCGCCGGAAATGTCGATGACACGCCGAAAGCCGCGGCTAGGGTCCTCGTCGAAGAGCGGCGTCCCGAACAGGATGGCGCCCGAAATTGAGGTGCGCGACCCGCGCCGGATCGGCGCCTGCATGATTTCGCTGGCGACTGCGTCGGCCGTCTCGGGGCCGTCGATCACCCGCCAGGGAATGATCACCCGTTGGTCGCCGAACGCCGACCATTCGAAGTAGGTCAAGGCGATCTTTCCGTTCGGGCCTCCCTTCAGCGCCTGCAGGAATTCCCTGGAAACGATGGCCTCAGCATACCCCTCGCGCTGCACCGTGAGCTCGTCCGTATCCATGGAATAGGAGACGTCGGCCGCAATGATAAGCTCGATATCCACGGAAGGCGGGCCCTGCCGGTCGGCAAGTGCCGGTGGCTGACCAGGCGCCGCAGCGCCCGCGGCGCCGGCGAGCATGCCGGCGGCCAGCACCGCTGCGATCGAGATGCACCATCGCATCGCGGACCTCCTCGATCCCTAAAGCGCGATGACTTTTCTTCGAATCGTCATCCCGCTTTAGCTCTTTGTTTGCGCATGATCTCCGCGCAAACGCTTCGCGTTTGTCGCGAGGGAAAACCGGTTTCCACTTTTCCGGATCATGCTCTGGCCTCGATATGATGGTGACACGCAAGTTTCACAGGGCAAAGCGGAGAGATTGGCGACTCGGTGTCCATATTCCGGAATTCGGCAAGTCACGGCTGCCTAAAAGCGCGCCGTGTTGCCTAACCCGTCTGGAACCGCCGGTCCCCCATTCCGAAACACGGGATTGTGCATTGCAGCACGATGGCTAGATTGCGCCTCCGCAAAAGGATGCCACGTGTCTGAAATTAATGCCGAGGCCTGGGTATCGTCAGGCCACCGCCCGATGGGCTTCCCCGAATTCGTAGTTGCGATCGCATCGATCATGGCGCTGAACCCGCTGGCCATGGACATGATGCTGCCGGCGCTGCCGAGCATCGGCGCCGCATTCAACATTGCCGATGCCAACCATCCGCAGATGGTGCTGTCGATCTTCCTGTTCGGCTTCGGCGTCGGACAGTTCGTGATGGGGCCGTTGTCGGATCGCTTCGGCCGCCGTCCGGTGCTGCTCGGTGGCATGGCCGTCTATGGTGTCGCAAGCCTGCTTGCGATCGCGGCGACATCTTTCGAGACGCTGCTGCTGGCGCGTGCGCTGCAGGGCCTCGGCACGTCGGCGACGCGCGTGATCGCCACCTCGATCGTGCGCGACTGCTACGCCGGAAGGCGCATGGCGAGCGTGATGTCGCTCGCGATGATGGTCTTCATCGCGGTGCCCGTGGTCGCGCCATCGTTCGGCCAGGCGGTGCTGCTGCTGACGCAGTGGCGCGGCATTTTCGTTGCGTTGATGCTGTACGGCGTGATCGCACTGGCCTGGAGCGCGCTGCGCATGCCGGAAACGCTGCCGGCGGAATTGCGCAAGTCGCTCGCGATCCGCGACGTGCTCGGCGCCTTCCGGCAGACGCTCACCAATCGCCAGACGCTGGGCTATGCGCTGGCGGCCGGCGGCATACAGGGGGCGCTGTTCTCCTTCGTCTTCACCTCGCAGCAGCTCTTCACCGACATCTACCAGCTCGGGCATTACTTTCCGCTGGCATTCGCTTCGATCGCGGCGGGCATCGCGATTGCGGGCTTTCTCAACTCCCGCTTTGTCGGGCGGCTCGGCATGCGCGTGATCTCGCACGGCGGGCTGGTCGCGTTCGTCCTCGTTGCCGCTACGATGCTGGTGGCGGCGAGGCTGCAGATGTTGCCGCTGTCGCTGTTGATGACGCTGGCGGCATTGATGATGTTCACGTTCGGGCTGATGATCGCCAACTTCACCGCGCTGGCGATGGAGCCGCAGGGCCATATCGCCGGAACCGCCTCGTCGCTGTACGGATCGATCACGACGCTGCTCGCCATCGGCATCGGCATCGTGATCGGCCAGAGCTACGACGGCACGCTGCTGCCGTTCTCGACCGGCTTCTTCCTCTGCGCGCTGGCGGCGCTCGCAGTGGTGCTGGCGACGGAAAAGGGCCGCCTGTTCAAGCCGCATCATACGACGATGTAGTTGCGCAGGTGTGATGCTTTTCTTGAATAGAGCAATGGCTCGGATTCACCTCGCCCCGCTTGCGGGGAGAGGTCGAAATTCAAGCCAACGGGTCGGCGCGAAGCGCCGCCCGATGACAGGCTCCGCTTGAATTTCGGGTGAGGGGGAGCCTCCACGAGCTCATCTCTCACCGTACTTGCGGAGACAGCCCCTCACCCAACCCTCTCCCCGTAAGAACGGCCGTAAGAACGGGGAGAGGGAGAGGGGTCGTCAATCGCTTCGCATCCTTGCGCTTATTTTCCGCCGCGCACCTGGATCACGAGCGCGCTCAGGCGGGCGTTCAGCTTGTTGTAATCGACATTCGCGCCGCCCAGGCCGGCCATGCATCTGCGCTTGCATCCGCCGCCGCCACCACCGCCGCCACGGGCCGGATCGCCGAAGGTGGCGACGGGAACGGTGCCGGTAACCTGGAAGCCGCGCGCCATCAGCCGCGAGCGCACCGCGAGGCAATAGCTCACCGACAGATGGGAGAAGCGCGTCTCGCCATGGCCGGCGCGGTATTTCATCACAGCCGTGCAGAGATCGCCGCGCGCCAGCCGCCATGCCTGGGCGAGGTAGGTCACGCCATAGCGGATGTTGGTCTCGGGCACGGCGAGTTCAGCATTGGTGCCGGTGAAGCCAAGCATCCGCGCGGTCGAGGGCAGCACCTGCATCAATCCGATTTCACCGACGCCGCCGATCGCGCCCGCATTGTAGCCGCTCTCCACGCCCATCACGGCTTCCGCGATCTCGGGCGCAAGGCCCGTGCCGGAGGTCTGCTTCTCGATCAGGTCGCGATAGCGGGAGCGAGGCTGTGCGCTGGAGGTTGAGGTCGAGGTCGCGCCCCCTCGCGTCGGGGGCAACCCGATCTTGGCATTCTCGCGCCATCGCCGTTCGATGGCCGACGGCGTCTCGGCCGGCGCAGCTTCCTTGGCTGGAGCGGCTTCCTTTTCAGGCTCGCTCTTTTCAGGCTCGCTTGGCGCCTCAGCAGCGGGAGCTTCCTCCGGCACCGCGGGCACCGTATCGGCGAACGCGAAGGTGCTCGTCAGCAGACCGACGCCGGTCGCCAGCGCAAGCAACCACCCGAGTAACAGCCTGGTCTGCCGATGCCCCCGCACGCCCCCGCCTCGCTCACTCTGTGGATCGAAGCCGCAGGCGAAGACGCAGCGGCTGAAGCATGTCGGGAGGTGGCGCGCCGGCATTGGCGGCGGCGAGCAGCGGACGCAGCCGGCCGCCGAGCTCCGGATCCATGCTGCTGTCGAATGCGATGCGGTCCATCCTGCCGTCCGGCAGGATCGAGGCGCTCACCACGAATGTCAGCGGCTTGTTGTCCTTCTCGCGCCCCGCCGCGAAAGTCACAAGCCACTGCGACATGTCGCCGTCGCCCTCGATCTGATGCTGAAAGGCACCCTGCAGCCGGGACGCATACTCGCGCCAGGCGGCGGGCGCCTCGGATGCGGCCTTGAAGTCTGTGCTTTGCGCCGCAGCCGGCGCGCGCCCGGCGGAAAGGCCGAGCGCCACGAGGCCGAACGAGTGCAGCAGACGCCGCAGCCTGCCGGGATTCCCGTTGATCGGGGATTTCGACGCCATCGCTACAGTGCTGTCCGATCAGCTATTGAGGGCCGGCCGCGGCGGCGCCAGGTTCGCGTCCGCGTTGGATGCTTCCTTGGACGCTTGCTTGGGTGTTTCCTTGGCCGATTCGAGGCTCGAGGCCAACCTGCCGAGCTCCTCGCGCAACCAGGGGATGAGCTGCTGGATCAAACTGTCCCAGATCTGGAGCTGGGTGCGGACATAGTTCGGCGAGACCGCGCCGGCGATGGAGAGATCGAGCGTCAGCACCAGAAATTCATCGGTGCCCTGCGGCTTGTCCACGAACAGCCGGCAGAACCTGTGCATGCGATTCCACTTGTTCACGAGATCGAGCGGCATCGATCCCTGCACGGTCAGGACCGCAACGAAGGCGACATCCGCGAAATGATCAGGCTTGCCGGGAAACGCATTGCCCGGGCGGACGTCGAAGCCGAGGCCGTTGCTCGCCGACCGCAACAGAGAAATATTGCCGTCGGTCACGAGCTCGGCGCGATAGCCGGCGGTTTGGAGCGCCGCGCGCAGCTCCTCGAGCGTGACAAAGGACTGCATCCCGGCGTTGGACAAATCTGCGGGTGCTTGCGCGACGCTAGTGCTCATGGACATGTTAATCTCCTCTGTCCAATAACGTGATCAGGTTTGCAACAGCTATTTGGGATCTGGGACGACAAACGCGGTTAGCGGGCAGCGCCTGCCGACTGCGTCAGCTCGCTGGCGATGCGGGACAGAGCGATTTCGTTGATCGCGGGCGGATTCTGCTCGAGCGCGCGGGCAAGGTAGGCGCGGCGATTGAGCTCGGCACGCTGTGCCCGCAGGCGCTGGACCAGGGTGTCCCGCACGTCGGCAAGCGGCATGGTTTCGGACGGCTTGGTCTCGATCAGCTTGACGATGTGATATCCGTCGGCAAGCTTGATCGGCTCGCTCACGGTATTGACGGCCATTCCCATCACGCGGCTCTTGATCTCGGGAACGAGCTGCGGCTCGGGCAGCCAGCCGAGATCGCCGCCCTTGTCAGCCTGCTCGCGCTGGTCGGTGGTGTCCTTGGCGATCTGGGCGAAATCCGCCTTCGGCTGCTTCAGCTTGGCCTGAATGTCCGCGAGCTTCGCCTTGGCCTTCTCTTCGGCCGCGGCGTCCGATCCTTCCGCCAGCGCGACATAGATCTGGGCGAGATGAAAGCGGCGCGGCATGATCAGCGCGCCCTTGTTGGCGTCATAGGTCTTCTGGATTTCCGCCTCATCCGGATAATTTTCCGGCGGCACCGACGCCGACTGCAGGTAGGTCTCGAAGATGGCCTCCTCGCGCAGCTTGGCGAGTTGAGCGACGACGGCCGGTTGGTCCTGCCACTTCTTGTCCGTGGCTTCCTTGAGGACGAGCTGCCTTGCAAACATCGCGCGGAGCGTCTGGTTGAGAAGCGCGGGATCGCGGGCGAGCGCGGCGCGCTGATCGGGCCCGACGGCGGCCAGGAAGGCGCGGATTTCCGACGAGGAGACGTCACGTCCGCCAACGCGCGCCACCGGCTCGTTGCCCGACGCCGCCGCCTCGGCATGTGGCGCCGGAGCGGCTGGCTGGGCCGCAGCAACAGGCGCGGGCGCGGCGGCGGGCGCCTTCGGCTTCACCACCCGCTGCGGTGCCGCCGGGGGAGGATTTTGCGCGAAAGCGGGTTCGGCCCCGCCCAATCCGCCGGCCAGTCCGATGATCGCCAAAGCCACGAGGTGACGGCCGACACGATCGCGACGGTATCGCGGTGTTGGGCGTTCAAACGCAGGACGATAGGCAATCATAGTGACCTCAGGGTTCGATCTTCTGGTTCAGAATCCGGTCGCCGTAATCCTGCAACAGGTTCTGGATCTCGACGCGACGGAAACCGAGTAGCGGTTCGTTAGCCACTACTCACCAAATGTCACATTTTCATAACAGTCCATCAGTTGGCGACCGATCTTGGCCGGTTACTGGTATCTCTGTACGCGCATGGCGGATCAGCGCCGAGAAGGCTCTTGGGCGAGAAGGTTCTTGTAGACCTTTCCGCCTTTCATGATGACCAGGAAATTCTTCGCCGGATCTTCCACGAGCTTGATGTTGTCGATTGGATTGCCATCGACCAGCAGGAGGTCGGCGAGCGCGCCCTCCTCCACCACGCCCAGCTTGCCGGGATATGGATTTCGCGGTCCGGACAGGCTGAGCAATTCGGCATTCGTCGATGTCGCCATGGCCAGCGCTTCAGCCGGCGTGTACCAGCGCGTGAGATCGGCCAGCATGGCTCCTTGCCGCTCAGCCAGCGCCTGCGAGAACAGAATGTCGGTGCCGAACGCGGTCTTGATTCCGTATTTCTTTGCCAGCGCATAGACTCTATCGGTGCCGGCAACCACCTGCCGCATCTTCGCCTGCTCCGACGGCCCCAGCGCACTTGCGCCTGCCAGATCAAGGAAAGGTTGCGTGCTCAACCAGATTCCCTTCTCGGCCATGAGGCGCGCCGTGGCCTCGTCCATCAGGTGGCCGTGCTCGACGCACTTTGCTCCCGCCGCGATCGAGCGCTGGATCGAAGCCGGCGTATAGGCGTGCACGGCCACATAGGTGCCCCAGTTCTCGGCAGCTTCGACGGCGGCACGCAGCTCGGGCTCGGTGAACGTGGACACATCGAGCGGGCTGAACGGCGAAGCCACGCCACCGCCCGCGGTGAGCTTGACCTGCGATGCCCCCTGCATGAGCTGCTCGCGGGCGCGCACACGAACCTCATCCGGACTGTCCGCCACCATGCTGCCACCAATTCTTTCCATGCGGCTGAGCATGCCGCCGATCGTTCTTGGCAGATCGGTAAGCTGCCGGAAATCGCCATGGCCACCAGTGATGGTGATCACGGCGCCGGACGGATAGATGCGCGGGCCGGCGACGAGACCGTCGTCGATCGCGCGCTTGAGCCCAAAGCTCGGCCCGCCCATGTCGCGGACCGTGGTGAAGCCCCGCATGAGCGTGGCGGTGGCTTCCGCTGCCGCAAGAAGATTGTTGTAGCCGACGTCGTCAGCCAGGGCGGCCGCCGGCGTTGGGCGTACCAGCATCGCATGCCAATGCGCGTCGATCAGCCCGGGCATCAGCACGCGTTCGCCGCCGGCGATCACCTGAGCGTCAGCCTGGATCGGCGCAACCGAAATCTTCTCGATCTTGTTGTTGCGGATCAGGACATTGGACGGCGCGGAGAGCGCGGCATTCTTTCCGTCAAAGATGCGAACGTTCTGGAACAGCACAGCGGAAGCTTGTTGAGCCTGCGCCGTCGGCGAGGCCGCGAAGTTCATTCCGATTGAAGCCAGTAGCGCAGCAATGAAAGTTCGACCCGGCGTTCTCAAACCTGACATATCTGATCTCCGCCAATGGTGCGTGGCGCAAGGCTCGCATTGATCTTGCTGTGCGGGAGGGAACGCCCGACGTGATCGCGGGCGGTCAGCGAGTGTATTGCCAGTCCCCTGTCAATCGACGGCCGCTACCCAGTTCTTACGGCCGGCAGCCAGGCAAGGGTCAGCCAGCCGATGCCGTGAGACAAGAGGTCGATGCCCAGCAGCAATCCGAGCACCCACGTCCCGGTGGCCGGAAATCCCGTCAGGATGATGAGACCCGCCAGGACGCCGAACAGCCCGGACAGCAGTATGATCCAGCCGAACTGCTGCCAATGGCTGATGCCGACCAGGATACGGACGAACCCGGAGATCAGAAGCAGCAGACCGAGAACAAGGGTCAGGATCAGCGCACTGGTCAGCGGCTGGGTCACCAGCACGACGCCGAATGCAAGATAGAGCGCGCCGAGCAGCAGTTGCCACACGAACCCTCCCCACCCTTTGGTCCAGAAGGCGTGAATGATCTCGAATCCACCGGCGATGATCGCCATCCAGCCGATGAAGATGGTGCTGATCACGGTGAACAGTGCGAGATCGCCGAGGACCAGCAGGCCCGCGATGATCATCACGATCCCGAGCAGGATGCATATCCATAAAGGCGGTGTCGGCAGCCCGGTGAGACGCATCGCCGGACCGTTGTCATAGGTGGTCATATCATTCTCCTCGATTCCAGAAGTCGTCGAACCCGTTACGCATCAACTCGATTGTCCGCGTTCGCCCGCCGTCTCATCGCTCGGAATCTCTCCCGGTCGATAGTTCGGCAGCCGCCCGGCCGGAATGATCGCAAGCAACGCAAGGCCTGCCATGATCAACAGCCCGATCTTCAGCGCACGCAGCCGCGCCTCGGTGTTCACCCGCACCGCCTCCTCGACCTGCTGCGGCGTGGCGCTGGTGCCCTCCAGCGCGGTCCGCAGTCGGTCGTTGCTGACGAAATTGATGTTGTCGAGATCGACCTGCGCCTGCAGTTCGGGTGTGAGCTTGGGGCTCGCGGCGATGCTGCTCAGCGCGATCGCACTCAACAGACCAACAAGGAGCGCGCCAGCCACTGCCGTTCCGACGGCGGCGGCGAGGTTGTTGGTGGTGCCGCGCAGCGATCCGACGTCCCCTGCGAGCTCCTTGGGCGAAGCCGTGACCAGCACGTTGAACAGCAGCGTGACAAGCGCGCCTTGCCCGATACCAAAGACAACGAGCCCGAGCAGCACCGGCACCTCGCTCCAGTCGTTGCGCACGACGAATGCAAGCCACAACAGCGCGACGGTGCAAAGGAAGAAGCCTGCTCGCCCGATCTGCCGCGGCGTCAGCTTATCATAGACGTGCACGATCAGCATCGCGGCAAAGAATACAGTAAGGTTGAACGGCATCATCGCCACCGCAGTGGCGATCGGGCTACGACCCTGCACGATCTGAATGTAGAGCGGGACGGAGAAGTTGAGAGCGGCCTCCAGCGCGACGACTGTGAACATCGCGTAGACGACCGCTCGTTCCTCAGGTGAATCGATCACCTGAAGCGCGAGGAGAGGAGTCTTGCCTGCCTCCTCGCGTTTGTGTGTCCACATCAGGAATGCCTGGCCACAGACGATGCCCGCCACGATCAGGATCGGCGCGGGAGACAGGCCGAGAAGGCCGAACGGCGCGTTTGGGCTCGCCAACACGAGCCCCCATCTGTTGAGATTATTGAAGCCGAAGCTGATGCAAATGATCGCGGCTGCTGCGAGTATGACACCAACGATATCGACTTCGACGTCCGGCCGGCCATGGTCGCGCTTGAGGCGGAAGCTCAGCAGGAAAACAATGGCGGCAACGGCGATGAGAATTCCGAACACCGGCCGCCAGCCGATATAGGTGCCCAGTACGCCGCCGATGACGAATGCGAGCACGCCGGCTGCCGCGCGTGCGGAGCCGAGCGCACCCACGGCGGTTGCCTGCTGGCGTCCGGTGTAGTTCTCGGCAATGAGGGCGACCAGCGAGGGTACGATCACCGCGCCGGCGGCGCCGCAGAGCGCCTGCGCCGTGATCATCACGACGGCCGTGGGGCTGAACGTCATCATGACCTGGGATATGAAGAACAGCACGACGGCCGCGCGGAACACTTGCAGCGCGCCGTATCGCTGCGCGAGCTTTGCGCCCAGCATGACGAAGCCGGCGACCAGCATGGAATAGGCCACGATGCCGGTTGCGACCGTGGTCGGAGGAACGCCAAAGCTCTTGACCATTCCCCCCATCGCCACAGGCAACGAAGCGACATTGAACGACATGATCATCTGGCCGAGCGCGATCGCGATCATGGGAATCCATGATGCGCGTTCCTCCTGGTGGATGCCGCCGATCGAGATTGTCTGTGTCACTATGGCGTCCTCCGATTTGCTCGGGCTTTTCAGGATCGACTAGGTGGACGGGACGCCGATCCGGTCAACATTTGTCAGTCTTCCGGTTGCGAGACGAACAGATCCATGCCCAATCGCTGCGACAGGAATTTCGCGGCGAGTTGTCCTCTCACGCTGTTGCCGGCCGCATCCAGCGGCGGAGCGAAAGTGCCGAAGCCGCCTTTTCCAGGAGAAACCGCGACAATGCCGCCGCCGATCCCGCTCTTTCCGGGCAGGCCGATGTCGTAAAGCCAATCGCCTGACGTCTCATACAAGCCGGCCGTGATCATCACGGCCAAGGCGTAATGGCAAACCGCAGCATCGACCACGCGTTGCTTCGTGATAGGGTTCACCCCACCGTCCGCCAGCGTCGCCCCCATCACGGCGAGGTCTTTGGCGGTCACGTTCAACGAACACTGCCTCGTGTAGAGATCGGTCGCCTGCTTGGCGTCGCAATAGATCCGGTCGTAGCTCTCCAACAGCCGCGCGATGCTGCGATTGCGGAAATTGGTCTGCGACGCGGAGGCGTAGACCTCTTCGTTGAGCGGAAGCTTGCGGCCTGCGAAGCGCGACAGCCCATCGTGGATAAACTCCCACTGCGCCTCGGCGGACGCTCCCGGCGCGAGGCTCGTCGTCGCGATCGCACCAGCATTCACCATCGGATTGGTACGCCCGCTTCCATTCTCGATCGCGGCAAGCGAGTTGAATGGAAGTCCGGTGGCGTTGGCGCCGAGCTTCGTGCGCGCTTGTTCCGGACCAATGGTCTCGCAGATCAGCGCGAACACGAATGGCTTCGACACGCTCATGATGGAGAATTCGTAGCCTATGTCTCCCGCGCCGTAGACGTGCCCATCGGTTCCAACGACACAAACGCCGAACAGCTCGCTCGGGACTCGGGCGAGCGCCGGGTAGACCTGTGAATTATTGCCGTCAGCGTTCGATTTAAGGCGCCGGTGCGCGTCTTCCACCAGCGACTGCACCATCTCGGGATTCGGTAGATGACCGGTCGAAACGTAAGGCCGTTCATCGATCGCCGATCGTGACGCCATCGCACCACTCCGCCCGACGGGGGCTATGTTGTTGATCTAACGCCTACGTTTAAAACGAGTCAATCTGCAACCCGTGCAACAATTTGCTGACAGACCAGCAAATGTGCCGATTGCCATCGAGTTCTCTTCTCACGACGGAGCAAGGTTCCAACGCTCGTTAGGTAAGGCAGGCTGTCGCAATCGTTGTCGCACGCAATTGAATCAAAGAGCCGCCATTGACTGCAGAATCCGAACGCCGGGAAATTTGCAACGTGGCCGTTCGAGTGTACGATTGTGTTTGCTCACGCGAGCCTGCCGCTTAGAGCATGATACGGAAAAGTGGAAACCGGTTTTCCGAAAAGATCATGCTCAATCTAGCTGAGAAAAAACGGACGCGACGAGAATTGGAGAAGGCGGGACATCATCTGAACAGCGAGGCTGATCATGGTGGCAAGTACGAGTGACGGACATTTCCTGCTGGTGAAGAAGCTTGGTGGGTTGGTCGCGATTATCATCGGATGCCTGCTGACGGCAGTTGGCGTGACGTTCGAATCCACCAGCACAACGACTGTCGGCGTTCTGTTTCTTGTGCTTGGCGCCGTCCTGCTCACGCTCAAGATCATCAGACGGAATCAAGGAAGCCCGCTCGGATAGCTGGCTTGCGGTTGGCGTTGAGAATGAGGATGTGCCAGCTGCGATAGCGGTTCACTTCGTTCGCCACTTCGGACAATGGGCGGTTGTTGACGATCAGCAGTCCGCGTTACCAGGCGCTTGCCTCCGCACATGTGCCCTAAAGGTAAAAGCGAGTCGATTTAAGCCAATAGCGAGGCCATCAAGTCTAGGGCCCTCCCGGTTACCCACCCTCGACTTGCTGACCTTGAAGTCCGCTTTGCCCCAAGAGCAGACGCAGGATGTAAGTCGCATTTTGACCCACTGCAGACCTTGGCACATCGGGCAGATGTCCGCTTGGCGCCCTTCTGAGGCGTTTCTGCTGTCCGTCCGTTTTTTGAAGACAATCGGGGCCCGACGCGGTGCCGTCCGAAAAGCGGTTGGAATTGAAAGTGGCGTAGTCTCCGGGGTGATCAACCTCGAATCACCCGGCGTTGACGCGCCGGGCTGGAGACCACGCCATGACAAGCGTTACCACGAAGGCTTTA
>NZ_JBVAPG010000170.1:0-16326 GCF_055413685.1 Bradyrhizobium sp. LeoA1Lang
GTCATCTCGGCTTCGAGAATCTCCTGCACCGCACCCTGGATCAGCGGCTTCAGGAACTCCTTGTCCGACCTCAACAACTCTTTGACTGCAGAGACGTCCGTCCTAATCTTCGTCACGGTCATGGCGGGTCCAAGCTCCTCTATGAGCGGTGATCTTCGCAATCACCGGACTTACCATGACCGCTTCAGCCTCTCAGCTTTTGCAGAACCTTCCGCACACTACCGGTTCTCCCTTTCCCGCTTACGGGAGAGGGCTGGGGTGAGGGTGTCTCCACGATGGGACTTTCCGTGTGGAGAGAGCCCTCACCCGCTGCGCCGAGAGCGCAGCGACCTCTCTCGCAAGCGGGAGAGGTGGGAGGCTTGCGATGTACAACCGATCCGATCGGTTCGGATCATGCTGTTGCACGGAATATCGCCGCGGTTATTCCGCGGCTTCCGCGCCGCGTGGCTCGTCCTTTCGCTCGAGTGGCGACTGCAGCACGAGCATCGTCTGCGGTGGCCGGGCGATCTGGATGTTGAGCTCGTGGAAGCGCTTCTTCATGCGCCGGTAGAACTCACGCTGCACCGGCCAGCGTCCGGAGTCGGTGCATTGGATCTGCCCGACGATGGTCGTCATGGTGGCATCGACCTTGTCGACGCCCCAGAGATCGAGATCGCCGCGGATCATGTGCTGGAACGCCGGATCCTTGCGCAGCTCGGCGCCGATCTCCTTCAGCACGGCGCCGACGCGATCGGGATCTTCGTTGTAGTCCACGTTCACGCTGACCGAGGCATTGCCGATGCCGCGGTTGGTATTGGTGACTGATGTCACCGAGCTGAAGGGGATGATGTGCACGGAGCCGTCGCCGGCTCGGAGCCGGATGGTGCGGATCGAGAGGTTCTCGACGACACCAGACAGGCCCGACACGGTAACGAAGTCGCCGACCTGCATCGCGTTCTCGAGCAGGAGGAACAGCCCGGTGATGACGTCCTGCACCAGTTTCTGCGAGCCGAAGCCGATGGCAATGCCGACGATGCCGGCGCCGGCCAGGAGTGGCGCGATGTTGACGCCGAGCTGGCTCAGCGCCGTCAGCGCGACGACGGTGAGGATGATCGACAGCAGCGTCGTGCGCAGCATCGGCAGGAAGGTGCGCATCCGCGCGGCGCGGGCGTAGCGTCCCTCGCGCGAGAGCTGCAGCAGATGCTGCTCGACGGCGGCATTGACCGCTTCCCAGATCGCAAGCGCGACCACGCCAGCGATGGCGACCGTGATCAGTGCCGATAGCAGGCGTCCGCCGATATGATCGCTGGTGAACCATGCCGCCGCATCCAGGCCCCAGACCTCGAGCAGCGCGATCACGGTGATGACAGCGATCACGCCCGAGACGATGCTCCGCAACGCAGGGAAATACCGGTTGGCGCGTGCTTCGAGGCCCGGAAACTGGCGCGTGAATTCCGGGCTGATGCGGAACACGCGGTCCAGCGCCGCCATCATCGCGATCTGCGCCAGCCGCGCGATCAGGAGCACGGCGACGCTGGCGACGAAATAGCGGAACAGCAGCGCATAGCCGTTCTGCACCCGCAGCGCCCACACGGTCCATAGCGCGAGGTCAAGGACGATCGCGAGAATGTGCCAGACGTCGGCGAATCGGTTGCGCATCACCACGAGCGGGCCGCGCGCGCCCTCCGGCGCCCGGATCCAGTCGGCGACGCCGCGGCGGCATTGCAGGATGATGATGACCACGAACAGGTGCACCACCAGCATCAACAGCCGGATCAGGGCGTGATAGGCCGGCCGATACAGGCCGAGCAGCAGCGCGATGTTGGCGAGGGCGACTCCGAACACGGTGACGGCCACGATGCGCCGCCACCAGATGTCGAGATAGGCGGCGGCCTCGTCGCGGATGATGAACAGGCTGGGCTGGCTGGAAGCAGGGGAGATCACCGCCGCGGTGACAGCGAGGATGCTGCCGTAGATCACGTAAGCATTGACCATTGCCAGGATGACGACGCGGGGCGTCGGTGCGCGGCCGATGTCGGTCGCGAGCAGGAGATTGCCGATCGCCGCGAAGCAGATCACCGGCAGCAGGTCCAGGAACAGCCGTGCCAATGCAAAGGGAAGCCGGATGGCGAGCTGCCAGGCATAGGTGAGCGTTGCATGCCAGCGCCGGACCGGCTGCGTTTCGGTGGCCGCACCCGCATCCCGCACGGTATCGGCATGCCGCGCGCGCAATGGAATATAGCGGTCGATGGCGGCGAGCGGACGCCGGATCACGCGGCGGATGATCCATTCCGCCATGAAAGCGCAGGCGATGACGAGCACGAGCCGCCACGCCGTGTCGAGCAGCATCTGCTGCATGTACGGATTGGTGGTGAGATTGACCAGCCAGCCCCAGATCATCGGAAAGTCGGACACGGTGCGGGCCGCGGTGGCGAGCTGGTCCGAGACGTCGCCGAACCAGTCCGAGACTTCGGCGAGAAGCTGGACGCCGAGATTATCGGTGAAGGCCGGCGGCGACGCCGAACCTTGCGGCTGCGCGGGCGCGCCGGAGGAGGACGCTTTCGCGATGGTCTGCAGCGTCTGGATGAGCTGCGCCCGCTTCTGGTCGTCCTGCAGGATATCCAGGGTCGCTTGCGCCTGCGCCGCTGCTGTCGGTGGCGGAGGAGGCGGCGGCGACGTGTTCGGAAGAAGCATCTGCGATCGCGCCGGCGAAATCAGCAGCAGCAGACAGGTGAGCGCAATCGTGATGAGTCGGAGACAGTTGCTCGGCATGAAAACGCAGCGATCATGAGGGGTGGCGGGAATCGCGTGTATTTAACGCCGGTACGGCCATAGTTTGGCATGCCTGTGACAGGCGCCTCACTGCCTGCCAACGCATCAGAGCGTTTTCGAGCGAAGTGGATACCGGTTCGCGTGAAGAAAACGCGTCAAAACAAGGATCTAGAGCTTCGGTTCTGAACCGAAAATGCTCTAGTCACAAGTTGTTCCAAAACCCCTACGAAAATGCCGCCGCTGCCCCGAGCGTTGTTCCGTAAACCACCCCTTTTTCCTTCAGCCAGCGCCGGTATACCACGGAGGAAGCGTCCGCCCGGGTCGGGATTTCCGCCCGCGGTTCCAGCGGTAACAGCCGCGGGCGCTGATTCTCCAGAATGATGCGGTCCTGCAGGAAGATCATCTGCTGGAATTGGACGAGATTGGCGAGTTCGGAGGTGTCGTCGATCAGGAACCCCACCGGGTGGGCGCGGCAATGGTCGGGATCGAGCGGCTGCACGAACAGGCAGATCACGTCCCAGCGATCGGCGACATTCGGGCAGGTCTTGTAGAGCAGCGTCGCGAAGGGGGCGGCGACCCGGTAAATATATTGCGTGACGCTGCCGTCCTGGGCCGATAGCGCCGCCTGCGGCTGGAAGAATTCGCAGTCGGTGGCCCAGACCTCGTCGACGTCGCGGCGGATCTCGGTGGTGTAGTGGCGCACCTCAGTATGCGGCTCGGCGCCGAGGATATCGGTGTGGACGAAGGGGAAATGCGCCATATCGAGGAAATTTTCGACGATACGCAGACCCGACGAGCGCACCGAGACCGCGCCGCAGACCACATGCCGCCGATCCGCTTCCTCGGCTTCGGGAAGCGGCAACACGTCGCGATCAGGCTTTCCCAGCGTGGTCCAGAGGTAGCCGTAACGCTCTCGCACCGGCAGCGGATCGTCGCGATCTTCCGCCGAGACGATGATCGCGCCATCGCAATCGCGGAACGTGGTCAGCTCAATGCCGAGCAGGCGATTGCGCCGGGGCGATGCCGGGATGTCGCTGAGCGCATCCAGCACGTACCACTGGTTCAGCGTGCCGGGGTCGATATTGCCATTCATGGTGCAAGCTCCGCTTCGTTGCGGTGGGCCTATTGCTGGTAGATTCGTTGCATGATCTTCGCGTGGTCTGCAAGCGACGCCTCGATGTCGTGATGCACGAATTCGCCGCGGCGGATGATGTTGCGCCCGTTGATGAAGGAATAGTCCACCTTGAACGGGCCGCACATGATCATCGCCGCGAGCGGATCGCGCTGGGTCCCGGAGAGCCCAAGCTGGTTGAGCCTGACCGCGATGAAGTCCGCGCTCATGCCGGGTGCGAGATAGCCGATATCGTCACGGCCGAGCAGTTTGGCGCCGCCGCGCGTCGCCATGTCCAGCGCCTCGCGCGCCGACAGCGCCTTCGGGGTGCCACCAAATCCGCCGCGGCCGCCGGGCGCCTCGGAGAGATAACGGTGCGGAGCGACCCGCTGCAGCATCTGCGCCAGCCGCGCTTCCAGGAACAGGTTGGAAGTGTCGTTGGAGGCGGAGCCGTCGACGCCGAGCCCGCAGGTGACGCCGGCGTCACGCATCTCGCGGATTTTTGCAATCCCCTGACCGCACCGCATGTTGGCGGAGGGGCAGTGCACCATGCCGGTGCCGGTCTCGGCGAAGGTCTTGATCTCGCCGCTGTCGAGAAAGATGGCGTGGGCGAACCAGACATCCGGTCCGAGCCAATCGACCGAGCCGGCGAATTCCACCGGCCGCATGCCGTAGATATCGCGGCAATAGACCTCTTCATCGAGATCTTCCGCGAGATGCGCATGCAGGTGCACCGCCTTATGGCTGCGCGCAAGCTGGGCGGCTTCCTTCATCAGGCCTGGTGTCACCGAGAAGGGCGAGCACGGCGCGAGCACGATCCGGCTCATCGCGTGCCGGCTCTGGTCATGGTAGGTCTGGATCAGCCGCTCGGCGTCTTTCAGGATATCCTCTTCCTTTTCGACGCAATTATCAGGCGGCAACCCGCCCTGGCTCTTGCCGCGGGACATCGCGCCGCGCGCGGCGTGGAAGCGCAGGCCGAGCTCCTGCGCCGCCTGGATCGTGCTGTCGAGCCGGACATTGTTCGGCTGGATATAGAGATGGTCGGAGCTGGTGGTGCAGCCGGAGGCGATCAATTCCGCCATCGCGACGCGGGCGGAGACATGGATCGCCTCGTCATCGAGCTCAGCCCAGATCGGATAGAGCGTGGTCAGCCAGACGAACAATTCATCGTCCTGCACCATCACCCGCGTCAGGTTCTGGTACATGTGATGATGGGTGTTGACCATGCCCGGCATCACCAGATGTCCGGAAAGATCGAGCACCTCGTCGGCGGCAAGATGCGCAAGCTCCGCGGTGCTGCCGACCGCCTCAATCACATTGTCGCGGACGAACAGCGCGCCGCCCTTGATCTCGCGATTGCCCGTCGTCAAAGGTCGCGAGATGATCGATGTTCTTTACAAGCAGCGTCGACATAAGGTCACCGCAGGTCACGATAATAGGGAATGCCAAGCGCGGCAGGCGCGGCCATCACCTGGCGCATGCGGTGCCATGCCACGACGGGAACGACGATGAAGGCGATGGTGCCGAGATAGGGCAGCATCGAGAGCACGGGCGCGGCGATCGGCCAGTTGCGCGCCTGCCCGACGAAGCCGAGCGACGTGATGACGCCGAATAGCAGTGCCGCCAGCACCGCATTCAGCGGGCGGTAGCCGGCGAAGATCACCAGCGCCACCGCGATCCAGCCGCGGCCGGCGACGACGCCTTCCGACCATGACGGGACGAAGGCGAGTGTGAGATAGGCACCGGCGCCGGCGGCAAGCGCCGCGCCAGCGGTCACATACCAGAAACGCATTCTTTGCACGGCGATCCCTGCGGCATCCGCCGCGGCCGGGTTCTCGCCGACGGCGCGCAGATTGAGGCCATGCCGGGTGCGGAACATCAGGATATGCAGCATCACCGGTAGGATGATGTAGATCAGGTAGACCAGCACATTCTGCGTGAACAGCACCTGGCCGATCAGCGGGATCGAGCTGAGATAGGGGATCTCGACGCCGGTAAACGTCGCAGGTGCGGGGATTCCGGAATAGGCCTTGCCGACGGTCGCGGCAAAGCCCGTGCCCATCAAGGTCAATGCGAGGCCGCACAGCACCTGGTTGGCGCGCAGGTAGACCGTGATCGCGGCAAACACCATGCCGACCAGCAAACCTACAGCGAGCGCCAGTGCGAAACCGGCGGTCGGGCTCTTGGTCGTCACGACCGCGGCAATGCCGGTGATCGCGCCGAGCGCCATCAATCCTTCGACGCCGAGATTGACCACGCCGACGCGCTCGGCCAGCACCTCGCCAAGCGCGGCCAGCGCCAGCACGCCGCCGGCAAGCAGCGAAGTGTGCAGGATGCCTACGATCAGGTCCATCTTCAGGCCTCGGCCGGTTTGCTGCTGACGATGCGGAAATGCGCGAGCTCGTCGCCGACAGCGGTGAAGAACAGGATCAGCCCGGTGATGGCGAGCACGGTGGACGTATTGACGCCCTGCGTCTGCAGGATGATGCCGGAGTTGAGGATCACGGCCATCAGCGCCGCACCGGCAATCACGCCGATGCAGGAGCCGCGTGCCAAGACCGCAACCATGATGCCGAGATAGCCGAAATTGTTGGAGATGCCGCCCTGCAGCCGATGCACGGTGCCGGCGACCTCGAGCATGCCGGCGATGCCAGCGATCGCGCCCGACAGCAGCATCACCACGATCAGGTGGCGGCGGAACGGCATGCCGGCATATTTCGCGGCCTGCGGGTTCGAGCCCGCGATCCGCACCTCATAGCCCCAACGCGTGAAGCTGAAGGCGGCGGCCGTGATCACGGCCACCAGGATCGCGATCGGAAAGCCCCAATGCACCATGCCGATGAATTCGGGCACGTCGTGCTTCAGCCGCGCGGTGGTCCCCAGCGCATGGCCGCCGGGATCGAGCCATGGGCCGGTCGCGACATAATAGACCAGCAGCGTGGCGACGAAGTTGAGCAAGAGCGTCGTGATGAGCTCGCTGACATCGGCATAGGCGCGCGCAAGCGTCGGCACCAGGATCCAGATCAGACCGCCAATTGCGCCGGCGAGGAACATCAGCGGCAGCATCACAATGGTCGGGCCGGGGACGAACAGCGCTACGCCGGTCGCGGCAAAGGCGCCGGCATAGAATTGTCCTTCCGCGCCGATATTCCAGGCGCCGATCCTGAGCGCGACGGCGACCGAAAGCCCGGTGAGGATCAGCGGTGTGACCAGCAGGCCGACGTCCTCGAGCCCGAAACCGGAGCCGAACGTCGACCTCAGAACCTGCAGCGCCAGCTTGAGCGGCTGCGCGCCGCTGGCCGCGAGCAGGAGACCGGCGGTGATGAGCGCGAACAGGATCGCGATCGCGCGCGCCGCAAGCGCGATGCCAGGCGAGGCCGATGGCAGGCGTTGCAGGCGGATCGCCATCGTCAATGCACCATCGCGGCCGCGCGCACTGGTGTGGCCGCGCGCTGACCGCCCATCATCAGGCCGATCTGTTCGATATCGGCGCCCGCGCTGTCGACAATGCCCATGATCTCACCGTGGAACATCACCGCGATGCGGTCGGAGAGGTTGAGCAGCTCCTCGAGCTCTTCCGAGATCACGACGATGCCGACGCCGGCGTCGCGCAGCTCGACGAAATAGCGCATCATCGTGTTGATGGCGCCGACGTCGAGGCCGCGGCTCGGATAGGCGGCGACGAGCAGTTTCGTGGCGATCCGCATCTCGCGCCGCGCCACGAAGCGCTGCTGGTTGCCGCCGGAGAGGTTGCGGATCGGCATCGAATAGTTCGGCACCATCACGGCGGCAGCTTCCGCGATTTTGCGCGCCAGCGCCGCTGCCGCGCGCGGCCGGTACCACGGTCCGAGCGAGACCGGCGCGCGGTCATATTCGCGGATCACCGCATTGTCGGTGACGCTGAGCGCGGGCGCCAGTCCACTGCGCAGCCGGTCTTCAGGGATATGGCCGACGCCGAAATCCGCGAAATCACCGGCGCCTGCGGCCGAGACATCGCGCCCGCCGAGCATGATCTGTCCGGAGCTGGCCGCGCGCATTCCGGTCAGAAGTTCGCTCAGCTCTTTCTGCCCATTGCCGGCCACCCCTGCGATGCCGAGAATTTCCCCGCCCGCGATATCGAGCGAAACCCTGTTCAGGACGGTATGCCCGGTGCTGTCCCGCGCCGTCACCTCGCGCAGGCGGACGACGGGCCCGTTGGATTTGGCGACCGCGTTCGGTCCTCGTGCGCGCAAATCGTCGAGCACGATCTCGTGGCCGACCATCAGTTTCGCCAGCATCGTCTCGCTGCAGGCGCTGGTCGGCTCGGTCGCCACTTTGCGGCCGCCGCGCAGCACGGTGATGCGGTCGGAAATCTCAAGCACCTCATCCAGCTTGTGACTGATGAAGATCACGGCGTTGCCGCGCGCGACGAATTCCTTCAGCGCCTTGAACAATTCGCGCGCTTCCGAGGGCGTCAGCACCGCGGTCGGCTCGTCCAGGATCAATACACGCGCTTTTCGCGCGAGCACGCGCAAGATCTCGACCCGCTGCTGCTCGCCGGTCGAGAGTTCGTCGATCCGCGCGCCAGGACGAACCGCGAGATTGAGCGAGGCCGAAAGCTGCGCGGTGCGCGCTTCCAGTTCCTGTGCGCTGATCGTGCGCGGCGTTTCCGACCAGCCGAGATGGATGTTCTCGGCGACGGTGAAGGCGCGCACCAATTTGAAATGCTGGTGCACCATGCCGATGCCGGCCGCGATCGCTTCCACAGGCGAGGCAAAGCTCTTCAGGTAACCGTCGATGATGATCTCCCCGGCATCCGCCTGGTAGATGCCGGTGAGGATGTTCATCAACGTGGATTTCCCGGCGCCGTTCTCGCCCAGGAGTGCGTGGATCTCGCCGGGCCATACTTCGAGGTCCACATCCTGGTTGGCAACGACGCCGGGAAAATACTTGGCGATGCCCCGGAGCTGCACGAGTGGCGGCGTGCCGGGAGGACGCTCGGTGACAACGGGCATCGCCATCACGATTGCGCGTCAGAGCCCGGAGATGCCGGCGATCGGCCAATCCCAGTTGTAGAGCTGGGTCTCGCTCATGCGTTGGCCGCTGGCGACCTTCACATTGCCCTTGGCGTCCTTGATCTCGCCGACGAAAGGCGACCATCCGCCAAGGATCTTTTCGCGCACGGCGTCAGCCTGCTTGCGCACGTCCTCCGGCACGCTCTCGCCCCAGGCGTCGCGGTCGACGCCGGCGCCCATCGGCAGGATGGTGGTGGAGGGCGTCCAGGTGCCTTCGAGCCGCTTCTTCACCTCGCCGACATAGTATTGCTTGAAGTCGATGACGATCGAGCTGATGTAGGCCTTCGGCCCGTAGCGGCGGATATCCGTGTTCCACATCACCGCTTTGGCGCCGCGCTTCTCGGCGACCTGCAGGTAGCCGGCCTCGTCCATGATGCCGAACAGGAGGTCGCAGCCATTGTCGAGCAGGGCGGTGCCGGCTTGGGTGGCGGCCTGCGGATCGAACCAGGAATTGATCGTGATGACCTGCATGGTGGCGTTCGGATTGACCGAGCGCGCGCCCATCAGGAACGCGTTGGTGCCTGAGAACACCGACGGCACCGGGAAGGATGCGACATAGCCGAGCTTGCCGCTCTTGCTCATCAGGCCGGCGGCGACGCCCGTGACATAGGTCGGGTACCAGTGCGCGACATAATAGGTGCTGAGATTGTCGAGCGGGTTGCGGCCGTCGCATTCGTAGAACGCGACCTTCGGCGAGCGCTTCGCCACGTCGTAGAGAAAGTCGCCGTAGTTCGAGGTCGCGAACACCATGCAGGCATTCTCGGAGACGAACTGCCGGTAAGTGCGCGTCGCATCGGCGGAGTAGGGGATGCTCTCCACGAACACGGTCTTCACCTGCGGGAACGCCGCTTTCACCGCCTTCATCCCCTGGTCGTGACTCCACGTCCAGCCTTCGTCGGTGACGGGACCGGTGTGGCCGAAGGCGATCACGGCATCTTTCTCGGCGACCGCCGGCAGCGGCGCCGCGGCGCGCGCGGAGCGGATCAGGCCTGGCGGCAGCAGGAGCGAGGAACCGGCGGCGGCACCGAGGTTCAGGAAGCGCCGGCGGGACAGATGGCGGAGGTCTGACATGATTGAGCTAAGCCTCGTGTTGGAGCCTGTGTTCTCTTGCGGATGGTTGCCGTGACCAAGACCTGCCGGAAACTCCGGGCAAAGCCGATCGCCGACACAGCGTGTCGGCGCTCGGTTACCGAAGGGTTTCAGTAGCAAGGTCCATGCCGCAGCCCGCGCATCGGCGGCATCACCGGCCCATCCCGCACGCTTGCGCACATTCAGCCTGTCTGTCGTTCCCTGTTTCGCATAGGCGCTTTTTTTCGATTGCGGTGATCGATCCAGCGCAACATCGTTCGGCAACGATGCCTTAAAAAACAAGCAGATCGCTGCTTCTCTGCTCAAAGGATATGCATGGGCAATCTTTCCGCTTGCCCTGATCGCGGCACGCTCGAATAAATCGAACCACAGGGATGTGAGCGCATGCAGGGAGCAACCGTCATCGTCTTCAGCGGACAGTTTCGCGTCGAGAGTTTTGTCGAGTTCGTCAACCACCGCGCGCGGCGTTTGCAGCTCGATGCAGTGGTGGAGACGGCGACGCCTGATTGCATCGAGGTAGCAGTTTCAGGACAGCCGGCGCTGGTCGACGCGTTCGAGATGGCGTGCAGCCTCGGGCCGATCGACTGCCTGGTGCGGGATGTCTGGCGGAAAAATGCCTCGGCGTAAGTCTTGCACAGCGTTTGCGGGGCTACAGCATGATCCGGAAAAGTGGAAACCGGTTTTCCCTCGCGACAAACGCGAAGCGTTGGCGCGGAGATCATGCTCAAACAAAGAGATGAGATCATGATCCGATTTCGTTTAATCGGATCATGATCTGGTGATGGAGATGGGCTAATGGAAAAAGGCTGGTATCCGGTCGCGCTGGCGGAGGGGCTGGAGCGCAACACTTCCACCGGCACGCGGCTGTTCGGCCGCGAGCTCGTGGTCTGGCGCGACAGCGCTGATATCTCGCATGTCTGGGAAGACCGCTGCCCGCATCGCGGCATGCGCTTAAGTTTCGGCTTCGTGCGCGACAATCACATCGCCTGTCTCTATCACGGTTGGCAGTACGACACCTCGGCGCAATGCCGCTATATTCCGGCACATCCCGATGTTGCAGTGCCGGGTACGATCCGGGTTGCGACCTATCCGTCGATCGAACGGCTCGGCATCGTCTGGGCCTATAACGAGCTCGACAGCGACGCGCCGCAGGACATCATCGGGTTTGCCGAGGGCGCCCCGGTGACGCCGGTGCGCAGCCTCTATGTCGATGCTTCGGCAGCCAAGGTATTCGACGCGCTCGTCCTCGCCGAATGCCCGCCGCTCAAGAATGTCGGCGGCGCGACGCAGCGGTCGCGAACCGATGCGCTGGTCTCGCTCAAGAGCGATGGCGACGAAATTCTGGTCGCGGTGCAGCCGCTGTCCGACGTGGAATCCGCGCTGCATATCGTCATCGCGGGACCGCCGGACGTCTATTCCGGCGATAGCCAGAAACGTGTCTCCGCCTGGGGTGAAGCCTTGCGGCGTGAGGTCGAAGGGGCGGCGAGGCACGTTGGCGAACTGCGCTACGAGGTGGCGCCGTGAGCGAGATTACTCTCTACGACTTCGAGCTCGACGAAAACTGTTACAAGGTGCGGCTGCTCCTGTCCGTGCTCGGATTGTCCTACCGCAAAGTCGCGGTCAACGTGGTGCCGGGCCGTGAACATCTCGCACCCGCGCTGATGGCGCTCAATCCGCGCGGCAGCCTGCCGATCCTCACGAACAGCGAATTCGTGCTGAGCGAAGCGGAAGCGATCATGACCTATCTCGCCCGCGCCTATGACAACGGTAACACGTGGCTGCCCACTGACCCGAAAGCGCACGGCTTGGTCGCAATGTGGCTGCAATTTGCCGGCCGCGATCTCCATGCCGCCTTTCTCGCGCGGCGGCTGGCGATGTTCGACGCGTCAGGCGATGAAGTGGCCTTGGGCTTTGCCGCGCGGCGCGCCTTCCGCCTGATGGAGGATCACATGACGGCACGCGAATTTGATCGCGCCGCCTGGTTCGTCGGCGACAATCCGTCGCTTGCCGATCTCGCGCTGTTCCCGGCAATCGCGCTGAGCCGCGATTTCGGCATCGAACATGAGGCCTATCCGGCACTGCGGCGCTGGATGCGCCGCGTGCGGGCGATCCCAGGTTTCGTGACCATGCCGGGCATTCCCGACTATTATTGAGGCCGATCACGCACGCGCAACGTAAGAGGCCCCCATGACCAGGCTCACCCGCTTTTCCGTCCGGCCGCTCCACACCATGACCCGCCGTCTCGCCGACGTCGCATCGGGGCGGGCGGCGCCCGATCTCGTCATCACGGGCGCGCGCGTGCTCTCGACCTATTCGGAGCGGATCATCGACAACAGGGAGATCTGGATCGCGGGCGGGCGGATCGCCGCGGTGAAGCCGGCCGGCACGCACAAGGCTGCCGGCGGCGACGCTGCGATCAAGGACGTCGCCGGCGGCATCATTGCGCCGGGGCTGGTCGATCCGCACATCCATATCGAATCCTCGATGGTGACGGCCTGCGCCTACGCGGAAGCGGCCCTGCTTAACGGCACCACGACGATCTTCTGCGACAGCCACGAGATCGGCAATGTGATGGATGTCGCTGGCGTCGAGGCGATGCTGGAGGACGCGCGCGAGGCGCCGCTCTCGATCTTCCTGACCGTGCCGAGCACCGTGCCCGCCACCTCGCCGGAACTCGAGACCGCCGGCGGCGATCTCACGGCGGAGAAGATCGCGAGCCTGTTCGACCGCTGGCCGGAGGCGGTGGCGCTCGGCGAGAAGATGGATTTCGTTCCCGTGACGCTCGGCGACGAGCGCAGCCACGCGATCCTTGCCGGGGCGCTGAAGCGCGGACGGCCGGTGTCGGGCCATGTCTATGGCCGCGAATTCGTCGCGGCCTACGCGGCGAGCGGCGTCACCGACACCCATGAGGCGATCGATCGCGACATCGCCGACGATTTGCTGGAGGCCGGCGTCTGGATCTTCCTGCGCGGCGGTCCTCCGACCACGCCGTGGCATTCGCTGCCGCAGGCGATCCGCACCATCACCGAGCTCGGTGCGTCGCATAAGCGCGTCGCCGTCTGCACCGATGATCGCGATGCCGATGATCTCCTGCAATTCGGTCTCGACTGGGTGGTGCGCGAGGCGGTCAAGGCCGGCATGTCGCCGGAACAGGCATGGTCGATGGGTTCGCTGCACGGCGCCACACGTTTCGGTGCGGACGGCGAGATCGGCGGCCTCGGCGGCGGCCGCCGCGCCGATCTGGTGCTGCTCGACGACTCGCTGAAGCCGCACGCCACCTGGTATGGCGGCGAATGCGTGGTCGAGAACGGCAAGATCACTGCATTGCTCGATGCCGCGCTGTCGAAGCGCTATCGCTATCCGCAAGCCGCATATTCGACCGTGAAACTGCCTGATAAGGTGAAGCTCACGCCGGCGCTGCCGACCGAGGCTTGCACCGTCAACGCCATCCGGACCGCGCTGCCCGGCATTACCCTAATCCACGACCGCGTCGCGATCGAGCCGGCCAACGACTGGCAGCCGCTGTTCGAGCGCTATGGCCTCTGCTTCGTCACTGTGGTGGAGCGCCACGGCAAGTCGGCCGGCAATGTCGCCCATGGTCTGCTCAAGGATTTCGGCCTCAAACGTGGAGCGGTGGCATCGAGCGTGGGGCATGATAGCCACAACATCATCATTGCCGGCACCAACGAGGATGACATGCAGGTCGCGCTCGCCGCGATCAAGGACCATCAGGGCGGCGTCTGCGTCGTTGCCGACGGCAAGGTGAAGGCGATGGTGCCGCTGCCGATCGCAGGCCTGCTCTCCGACAAGCGGGTGACCGAGGTCGCCGAAGAGGTGCAGACATTGAAGGTGGCATGGCAGGAGGCCGGTTGCACCATTCCCTATATGGGCTTCAACCTGATCCCGCTGTCGGTGATCCCCGAAATCCGCCTCACCGACAAGGGATTGGTGCTGGTGCCGGAAATGCGGCTCGCGCCGCTGTTCGAATAGCACGATGGACCCACACCGGCTCGGCCTGATCTCGACGCGCCTGCATTATTTCCAGCTCGTCGCCCAGCTCGGCTCGATCCGGCAGGCCGCGCGCGTGCTCAACGTCGCGCCGTCCTCGATCAGCCGCGTGATCGGCCAGCTCGAGGACGAGCTGCAGACGCCGTTGTTCGAGCGCATCCGTCAGCGGCTGAAGCTCACCAGCGCCGGCGAAATTCTGCTGTATCGCACGCGAGCCAGCCAGGGCGAGATGACGCGCGCCTACACCGAGATCAACGATCTCCAGGGCCTTCGTCGCGGCACGGTCACGGTGGCGGTGGTGGAGAGCATCGCGCGCGGGCTTCTGCTCGACGTGATGTCGACGTTCTGGGAGAGCTATCCGGCGATCACAGTCGATATCAAGGTGATGGGATCGGAACATGCGTTCGATGCGGTGGCTGACGGCGAATGCGACATCGGCATCGCCTTCGACATCAAGACGCCGCGCAACGCGCAGCGGCTCGCCGGCACGGTGCTGAATCTGGGTGCGCTGATGCATCCCGGACATCGGCTCGCCGGCCGCAGTGAACTCAAACTGTTCGATCTCGCCGGCGAGCGCGTGGTGCTGTCGGATGCCAGCCTCTCGCTCGGCGCCTCGATCGAGGAGGCGCTGAACGGCTCCTCGATCGATTTCGGGCGGCGGGCGCTGACGAACTCGATCACCGTCATGGCCGATCTCGCCATGCGCGGCAATGGGGTCGCGCTGCAGACCCGGATCGGCGTCCAGCGCGAGATCAGGAGCGGAGCCTTGGTGTTCGTGCCGCTGCGCGATCCCAAATTGCGGCCGCGCAAGCTGGTGCTGCTGTCGCGCGCCAAGTCCGGCATGTCGGAAGCGGCTTCGAGCCTCGCCACCATGCTGACGCGGGCGATCGAGGGCCTGTCCGGCGGCTGAGAGATGTTGCGCAGGGCGCATCAGGCTGGTGAGAAATCAGGGCCTATTCAGAACATCTCGCACCTGAGAATTTGCCCGAAAAGGAATCTGCATGAAGCCATCCGCCGTCGACGCCGTGATCCGCGGCCTGAAGAAAGCAGGTGTCAGCATCGTCTGCTATCTGCCGGACTCTTTGTTCAAGGAGCTCTATCCGGCGCTCGATGCCGACCCCGACATCCGCACCATTCGCGTCACCAATGAAGGCGAGGGGGCGGCGATCTGCGGCGGCGTGTTCCTGTCCGGCAAGCGCGCGGCGCTGGTGATGGAGAATTCCGGCTTGCGCGCCTCGGTCGAGCCGTTGGCGCGGATGGGGCTCGGCGCCGGCATCCCCGTGGTGATGCTGATGAGCTATCGCGGCGAGCTCGGCGAGAACAATTGGTGGGCGATCCCGCACGGCATCACCATGGAGCCGGTGCTGAATGCGCTGCGGATTCCCTATCGCATCGTGACGGAAGAGGAGCGGATCGAGCGTGCCATCACCGATGCGTTCAGTTGGTCCTACTCAGCCTATTATCACTCGGCGGTCGCGCTGGGCGGGAGTGTGGTGCGATGAAGCGGTTCGACTGCATGAAGGCGCTGGCGCGCAGGCTCTCCGATGAGCTCGTGATCCTCTCGCTCGGCGCCAGCGTCGACGAATGGTACAACGCCGCCCCGCATATGCGCGAGGCCAGCCTGTTCCAGCAGCAGCTCGGCTGCGTCAGCGCACAGGCCCTTGGGCTCGCCGCCGGCCTGCCGCACCGGCGCATCGTCTCGCTCGATACCGACGGCGGCATGATGTTCAACCTCGGCATCCTCGCCACCATCGCCAACGAGCAGCCGAACAACCTCTTCATCGTGGTCTGGGACAATGAATGCTACCAGTCGATCGGCGGCCCGCCGACGCACACCGCGAGCGGCCGCGTCGACATCGCCGCGATCGCGCGTGGCGCAGGCGTGACGCGCGCCCACACCGCGCACACGGTGGAGGAATTCGATAAGCATTGCGCGGAAGGACTGGCGGCGCGGGAGCCGTATCTGGTCGTGGCAAAAGTATCTGGCACCGTGCAGCCCGACATCAAGCGCAAGCACAGCGACGGGCGCGAGGACAAATACATCTTCGTCCGCCACGTCGAGCGCACCGAGAACATCGTCATCATGGGCCCGAGCGAGCACAATTAGCGCATGGTGAGATTGGATCGAATGGTGCCAACACGAAGCTGCGCCCCCTCTCCCGCTTGCGGGGGAGGGCCGGGGTGGGGGGTGCCGTCCGAAAAGCGGTTGGAATTGAAAGTGGCGTAGTCTCCGGGGTGATCAACCTCGAATCACCCGGCGTTGACGCGCCGGGCTGGAGACCACGCCATGACAAGCGTTACCACGAAGGCTTT